>PIVS01000184.1 GCA_003353855.1 Desulfobacteraceae bacterium | reverse complement strand
CTGCTCACCCAGAAGCCCTATCTCTTAAGACGGTCGGGTTTTGACAATATTGCCTATGGCCTTAAAACCCGGAAAGACATGGACAATCTTGAAAACAGAATTAAAGAGGCCCTTGAAAGTGTAGGACTTGACCACAAGGAATTTGCCCAGCGCCAATGGCATGAACTTTCCGGCGGAGAAGCCCAACGGGTGGCCATGGCCGCCCGCCTCATCCTCAAGCCCGAAGTGTTGCTCCTGGACGAACCCGTGGCCAGTGTGGACGCCAAAAGTGCCTGGCAGATCCGGAAAGCCTCCCTGGCTGCCAGAGAAGAATGGGGGTGCACCATCATAATTGCCAGCCATGACCTGCCCTGGCTGTATGAATGCAGCGATACACGAATCTCCATTGCCAATGGCCAAATCTTTTCAACGGGTATGGAAAATATCATCCCCCGCCCCTATGACCTGACCAGGAAAGATTACTATGTAAAATGGCTTGGCAAGGGGGAAAAAGCTGAACATATCCGCCTGCCCCCCAGGGAAAAACCCGACGGCTTCGCCGTGATACAAAAAGAAAAAGTTCGCATCTGCCTTGAAAAAGAGAAGGAAAACAGTGATAACCAGATCACCGGAGAAATCACCTCCATGCTCATAGAAAAAAGCTGCAACCACATCATGACCACCATCCATGCCGGGGATTTTTCACTCAATATAAGTTTTCCCCCGGATCAGGCAAAAAGGCTGAAACTTTTACCCGGGAAAAAAATAATCCTCATGTTCCGTTCCCAAGATATTGAGTGGCGATAGCCGCCACCGGTCTGGTTCATAGATCCAACCTTTATAAATTGTAAAATTATATGCTCTGCCAATAGAATCTTTTTGCTTGAACATGAAGATATATTCTTTCAAGATCATCAAAGTGCGGCTGTATAGAGAGATAAGAAGTTTTTTAAAGTTGTTTTCGAGTTAAGTCAAATTTAGCGGCTGTTGCAAGAAATGCATCGGTAACCAATGGATCAAAATGTTTTTTACGTTCACTTAGAATAATCTTTACAGCGGTGTTATGGGAATATGCATCTTTATAAATCCGCTTTGAGGTCAACGCGTCATATACATCAGCCACGGCAACTATCCTTGCGGACAAAGGTATTTGATTGTTAATACTGCTGGTGGGGTAGCCGGTTCCATCCCATTTTTCATGATGAGAATAGGCAATCTCACGGCCCAGGGTAAGGAATGATTCCCCGCTTATTTTTGATTCCACCGCTTTGATGGCGTCCCCACCATATTGGCAATGCCTTTTTATGATATTGAACTCCCTTATGTCAAGCCTCCCAGGCTTTAGAAGAATCGAGTCAGGGATACCTACTTTTCCTATATCATGGAGAATGGAGGACAGGTGTATATCCTCAACATATTCAGGGGTTAAATAACCATGGAATTCATGGAAATTGGCCAGTTCCTCAGTCAACATTTTTACATACTCTTGAATCCTTTCCAGGTGCGAGCCTGTATCATGATCTCGATACTCGGTCAGCTTGGCAAGCCCCATGATTGTTGCCGCCCTGGTATTTTTTAATGTATCAAATGAATTTACAAGATTATTCTCCAACTTTTTCCTGAATGAAATATCTCTTAAAACAAGCTGATAGCCAATGATCTCTCCAGCCTTTTGCAATCCCCTTGCACTGCATTCCATGTAAAAGGCCTTATTCTTATTATTCAGTAATCTGAATTGAAAATCCCTTATCTCTGTCTGGCTGAATAGTTTTTCCAGCATTAGATCCTGCACATCACCAAGATCATTTGGGTGTACAAATTCAATAAAAAACGGATTTTTCCCTTCTGCCTCAGTCTCTCCTATCAATTTGTAAAAATTGGGATTTGCAATCAAGATCTTTCCACTTGAATCCATGACGACCAGACTGTCCAAAATATTTTCATAAAGTTCTTTATATCTGAGTTCAGATTCTTCATGTTTTTTAATACGGCGCTTAACTTCTCGTTCAAGGTTGCCTGCATAGTAATCAAGATCTTTTCGCATTTTGAATTCTATTTGCCTGGATTTAAAATCCTCATTACTTTTCACAACACTGACAATGAAAAAGAAAAGAAAGAAAAAATTATTATTAAAAAAAATTAACCGGCCGTTGGGCTTCGCCTGGCTGAACAACAGCACCGGAATTACATAGATCATATACATCAGAATTCCTGAAACAAGGGATTGATAGAGATTTAATGGGAGAATTGAGGTAAATGCCACCAGGATGCATATCATCCCCACATAATAAAAAGAATCATATCCACCGGTTTGAACTACCATCATGGAAATAGCTATCCCGCAGCAGGTCAATCCCATGATTGAAATAACAAAAAGGTGCTTTTTGCCGGCCGGCTTTGAATGGATAAAAAGCAATACCAGCAGGGAGAGGGAAACAAGAATTCTGTATACAAGAAAAGACTCAAAATATTCTTTGGCGACAAAATAATCAAGAACCAGAAACAGAGGAAACAGAATAAAACCGACCCAAAAAAGCAAATACAGCCGTTTATAAAAAAAGTCTTTTAATTCCTTTTCAAAATCCAAATTATTATTTCCCTCTATTCCAGGTATGGGCATCCCATACCGGAAACTACTCTTTAACTGCAATGGCAAACAATTGTATACCGGCCTCTTTTTCAGCCAGTATTTCAATTGTTTTGCCAAACAGACTTTTTTCAAAAAGCTGAGTCAGCTCCTCTGCTTCCCTGTAAATAAGCCGCCATTCAAGAAGGTGATCCATAAAAATTTTATCAGGGTTAGGCCTGAAATTGCCGATCATCAGAACACCACCAGGGTTCAAACAATCATGGCATCGGTTTGCCAGCATCAGAAACAAGTCATCGTCAAGATAGTCAAAGAGTCCCCCCGAATATATAATTTCTTGTTTTTCAATGTTTTGGGTCGAGGTTCCCAAAGCCCATTTAATAAGATTATCTTTCAGGAAACTGACTTTGGCCTTGTGTGTGAATGTTTTTGACATCTTATCTGAATATCGAAGCGCTTGGGGGTCAATATCAAGGCAGAGGGCATGGACCTTGTCATTGTCAGGAAATCCTTTAATAAAGTCAAAGAGCTCCCTGCTGGGACCGCAGGCAAGATTCATGATATTTACTTTTTCTCTGACCATGAGCACGTTTCTGCTGATCGCATCAAGCTTTTGGGCCAGAAATTTTCTTCTCCCCCTGACCGCCTTGCATGGAGGTCGGTTCAACAGCCATGCATCAACCAGTTTTCCAATTTTACCATCCCCGGACGGCTGGTTCCGATACATCATTTCAATCATTTGGAAATCCCCGGCATACCCGTTGGGTTTAAAATAAGCCCTTTCTGTAAGACTGCTTCTCATGAAATATGGAAATGTTTCCTTAAAAAGATAACCCCAGACTTCACTCTTATAGTCAGACATTTTAAGGGTTTTGTCAAACTCTTCAAGATCATCAAAGAACTTATCCATTGCAGTATTGAATGTTGATTCAACCTCCTTGGGAATTTCATTGGAGGTATCTTGTTGCAGTCGCAGGGAAATATCGAACAATAGTGCTTTAAGTTCTTCCACAACCATGTTGCAGCGTCTTCCTTCTTCAATCTTAAAAAAATTTAAAGGAAGTTCCCGTGATTCAACAAAATCATGGGCACCGGTGGAAAGAGATGCTGCATAGGCTTTTAAAGGTTCTGTTTCGTCTAAAACCCTTCGGAATTTTTTGCAGATAAATTTTGTAATAAATGTGATGAATCTTCCATAAAGTTCAGGATCATCTGTTTGCATTGTTTCAACAAGTTCTCTGGGAAACATTTTTATGTGTGTGTCTTCAGTCGTACTGATATCTCTGATCCGGGAGACACCATCAAAAAAACCTATTTCTCCGAAAAAATCATCCCTTCCAAGTACGGCAACTATTACTTTTGTTCCATCCAAAGTGTATGATATATCAATTGCTCCGGAATCAATATAATACAGCGACCTTGAAGATTCTTTTCTAAACTTCAGCTCTTCTCCCCTTTTTAAATTCAGGCTTTTTGAATAGGGCATAATCTCTTTAATAATCATTTGTTCCTTTGACGCTAAATCAAAATTCATACCGTTGTCTCCTTTTGGCAAAGCCCAGCTTTGTCTGGGGGTATTATGGACTGATAACGTTATACATATTGATTTTCATTGACATTAAAAAATAAGATACTGATTCAAACACCATAAAATAAATTTATTAACGCAAACTTGTCAGAAATCATAATGATGTGATATGGCAAAAAGAAGATCAGACTATTCATTCTATTTAGAGAGGATGTTTTCAGTGATTATAATTCAAAGAAAACCATATTTCAACACTTCAATATCAAACAAGGTCTTTAACTTGTTTAAGTTGCAGGTTTTTTGTAATCTGAGGGAAGAAAAAGTACTGGCTATTCAGTGGCGCTGACCACAACGGAATTTGCTTTTTCCACATAATGCAATTTCAAATATTTCTCTATAAAATTTTACTTTAAAAAAGCAAAACAAATTGCGCCGGAATACCGGAGCTGTGCTCTGTATTTTTATTAACCAGGATAACAAAAAGCAATTAAATGATGAACACTCCCTTAATCGGTGTCAGCAGCCCGATAGTAAAAATAACAGAGTTGGTCAATACGGTGGCCAATACCGGCATGAATGTATTGATAACGGGTGAAACACGTACAGGAAAAGAAGTTGTTGTCCAAAATCGACGAGCTTAAAGTCCATCCCCCCAATGAGATGGCAATATCGGTTTTCGTTATTATCCCAACCCTTCTTGATGATTTTCATGAATTAGGTTCATTCTTTCAGAGGTATTCACCTTTGGAAAATCAGGGTTTTAACACCAGAAAATACAATTGCCCATGGGTGTTCATATGGCCGGCCGTGAACTCGGCATATTTTCCATTACCGCAAAAAAGATCTGCCCGGGCCGGTCCCCGGATTGCCCCCCCGGTATCCTGGTTCAGGACAAATAAAGAAACCTTATCCCATTGTTCCAAGGGCTCAAGAATGTTGGGGTCGGGCAGGGCCATCTCGGCAAAACAGAGCCCGCCATTGGGAAATATCTTCCTGTCCGTGGCAATGGATCTCATGGGGCTGACCTCCACATTGATACTGCCGTAGGGCCCCCCTTCCTCGGTTTTAAAAAAAACAAAACTTTCATTGTGATGTAGGATCTCATCCATGCGATGGGGATTGTTTTCCAGCCATTCCCGGATGGCCTGCATGGACATATCAGCCTTGGCAATCTCATTTTTCCCTATGAGATACCGGCCCACAGACCTATAGGCATTGCCATTGCTGCCGGCATAATGGATCCGAAGCTCTCCACCCTGTTTAAGGGTCACCCTGCCCGACCCCTGGATTTCAAGAAAGAACCGATCCACCCGGTTCTCCAGCCAGACAACCGGATCTGCCCGGTCAATAAAGTCAGGAAGCCCATTGATCTCCTTGCGGGAATAATAGGGAACCACCCTGAGGGTGTCGGGATTGACCCGGGCCATGAGGCGTTTGTGGCCTTTATAGTCACTGGAAAAAAGGGAAAGGTCAATCTGCAGCAGATCCATTGGTTTGGAATAAACAGGAAAAACATTGGTGCTATCTTGTTCAAGGCTGCCCTTGTAGGTGGGTTCATAATAGCCGGTGAACAAAACCTGCCCTTTGTCATTTCCCGCACTCCTATAAACTATAAACTCTTTTTTTATACGGGCATTGAGTTCCCTTGGAGAGGGATCTTGTGCCAGGAGTGCCTTAAAGGTTTCCATGGAACGGATCATATGACCGGCATCAAAAATATCCTTTCCATAGGTATATTTCCGGGACAGGGGCACCCGCTTAAAATAGATCAGACTCTGGTCAATGGAACGGGCCAGCCCCTCAAGACTGCGGCTGTCGGAAAATCTGGGATAATTTCGAGGTAATACCTTTATTAATGGAGCCTGGGTAGTTTCCTTTGGTCCCTTAGACCCGCACCCTGAAAGAAGAACTGAAATCCCGATTAAAACCAATCCGGTAAGGCCAATCCCAACATACCTAATCATGGTCGATCGGATAAAAACAAACAAATCTTTACCCGGGGGTTTAAACCGCATCATCATGCCTCGCATTAAAGTGTTGGGTGGTCCCGCACCCCGGATCAATGGAATCAAGGGCAGATATTTTCCTAGTGGAGACCGAAAGTTTCTCTAATTTTTTAGCAGAGGTCATCACCCGCTTTTCCATTCCCCCCACAGTCCGGTTAAAGGTGGCGGCTGTTTTTTCAATATCCTTGCCCAGACGGTTCATATTATCGGTCATGGAACAAAGCCTGTCATATAACTGTCCCCCGAGAAACCTGATCTTATCCGCATTTTCATAGCCTCTTTGCTGCTGCCAGGAATAGGATACCGTTTTTAAAAGAGCGATCAAGGTGGTGGGTGTTGCAAGGATCACCCCCTTTTGTATCCCTTTTTCAATAAGATCCGGTTTGATTGAAAGAGCTGCTGAAAAAAAACTTTCCCCCGGGATAAAAAGCACCACAAACTCGGGGGCAGGGGAAAAATGAGCTGTATATTCCTTGGAAGATAAATTGGATATATGGGAAAGCACCTGGCGGGCATGATCCTTCATGCGAATCTTTCTTTCCTTGTCATCCTTTGCCTCCAGGGCGTCCAGGTAGGCGATCAAGGGCACCTTTGCATCCACAATAATCTTCCGGTTCCCTGGCAGGGTTACCACCATATCCGGCCTCAGACTTCCCTTTCCGCTGCCCTGGGTCATTTGCTCTTCAAAATCGCAATGGTCCACCATACCGGCCATCTCAGCCACTTTTTTCAGGGTAATTTCCCCCCACCGCCCCCGGACATGGGGCTGCCTGAGAGCTTTCACCAGGTTGCCTGTCTCCTGGTACAGATGAGCCTGGGTCTGGGCCATTTCCCTGAGTCTTTCACTTATGGCCCCAAAGGCATTTTCCCGGTCCTTTTCCATGAGCCCCAGATGGATCTCATATTTATCCAGGATCTGCCGAACAGGATCAATGGTCCTTAAAATTTCATCCCCTTTGATATCAAAATCTTTTCTGGCTTCCCTGACATATCCGCTAAAATAGGTTTGGGCCAGCTCCATAAATTTACCTGTATTCTCATTTAAGACCTGGTTGGATACATCTTTGAGCCTCCCTGAAAAAAACAGAGCCCCGGACCTGGCCAGAAAAAGACTAACCAGAACACCCAGGGCAAATCCCAGACCAAGACCTATTCCGAGGAGGGCAAGTGTTTCCAGGGAGATCAGATTATTTTGCAACAGGGCCATTGGTCTCTGCCATATAGGTTCCGCTTTTGCCCCCTGATTTTGATTTCAGAAAGATCCCGGATATGGCCATGGCCTTGTCATAGGATTTGCACATATCATAAATGGTCAAGGCGGCCACAGACACAGCTGTCAAGGCTTCCATTTCCACACCAGTCCGGCCTGTCAAAGAGACCTCTGCCTCAATATTTATCTTGGACAGGGACTTGTCCGGAAAAAAATCAATCCTGGCATGGGTGATATTTAAGGGGTGACACATGGGGATCAGATCCGCGGTTTTTTTAGCTGCCATGACCCCGGCAATGCGGGCAGTCTCCAGAACATTCCCCTTTTTCACCTTTTCATCCATGATGCGTCCAAGGGTCTGGAGCTCCATTGAGATAGACCCCATGGCCACGGCCACCCGTTTAGATTCTTTTTTATCCCCCACATCCACCATTCTGACCCGGCCTTCCTTGTCAAGGTGTGTAAAATCAGTCATTATCTCTTTCCTTTATTCAGCGAAAAATTGTGTCTTTTTGGTCACCTGGGACTTAATCTGGTTCAGGGTATCTGTCAAGGTTTTGATCACTGTCTCACGGATATCCCCTGCCACCACCAAAAACATCACATCATCCCCCACGGCCAAAACTTTTTTCTCCTCTATATGGACAAGAATCTCCACAATGCCGGGGGTTAATTTTTGTTCTGCAACAATCTGATCCAACCTCTCGTGATCCACAATAATTGAGAGCCCTGTAACCTGTTCCCCTTCTCTGGATGTTGCACGTACAACACCGTTATGGCATAAAACCATACCGGCCTTTGGATAATCAGGGTGATTTTTTATCTGGTCAAGCATTAACGAAATATTCATGGGTAACTCCTCTTCTTTTTCTTTATTATTTTGGTATTTTAGCCATTGATCTGGCTGTTTTAAGGTCCTCTGGTGTATTTACATTAAACATAAACTGCATGGACGGGTCCAGTTTTTTCAAATCCGACACAGGTATTTCCTTGATTTTTTTCTTCTTGAAAAACTTCTTGATCATAAATTTCTTTTTTTCAAGATTGGTTTCAATCAAGGGGATACATCCCTTCGAATAGACAGCGGCCAGGGGCTCCAGACCATCTTCGGTGCGGGGAATGACCACCTCGGCCCAGGGCGTCCTCTGGCTGACCAGGTGTCGGATCACCTGTTCATTTGCAAAGGGAACGTCACAGGCCGTGACATAGGCCCAGGGGTTGGAAGAATAAAAAAGGCCGGCATGTAAACCTGCAAGAGCACATCTGGATGGATGGATATCCGTCACCACCATCATATCCCACCCGACAAAATCTTTTGGGTCGTTAACCACAATGATGACCTCGCTAAACAATTTTGAAAACAGAGAATAGATGCGTGTCAACATCATCTCATCCCCTACCCTGCGAAAGGTTTTTTTTCCCCCGGGAAGCCGGCTGTTTTTACCACCCGCCAGAATCACCCCTGTACAATCATATTTCATTAACACCCGACCCAATCAAAAAATTAATATCCTTCACGTATTATAAGAACTTAAACTTAAAATCAAGGTGTTGCTCCCCGGAAAAAAAGATGATACAGATTCTTGGGTTAAGGAAATATGCTTGTCAGACACGGATCTTTTACCCCAGTTTGAGGGAGGCAGTCTATGAAAAAGAAAAAAACGATTCTAAATGATCAGGACTTTAAACGGATCATTACCAGGATCGCCTATGAAATAATTGAAGTCCACAAAGGGGTTCAAAACCTGGGG
>PIVS01000183.1 GCA_003353855.1 Desulfobacteraceae bacterium | reverse complement strand
AAAATCATGGCAAAGGCAAATACCAGACAGCAGACTGCATAGGGGTCGTTAAGGGAAGCCAGGCTCCAGTCATACAGGCCGTCCCCTGCAAGAATGGATTCTTTGATGGTCATTTTAAAGATACTCCAGGTATAGAGGATACCCAAAGCCAGGTTAATACCCAATCCTGCGAATGTAACGCGCCAACCAAGATTTTTAATCTGATTCATCTTCTTCTCCTTTAAAAATACACAGGGGATTACGATTGTTCCTGCCGGGATAATTGCCCTGTAAAAAATAATTATCATTCACGTTTTTATAAACGCAATCATTGTGCCGGAGGAAAAACGAAGATCTATCTATCTGTTTTTATAGCAAAGTTATTGATTTTTATGAAAATAAAAATTCTCTGGTTTTTACAACTTAAGTTGTAAAAAAAGGAAGACTTACAAAGGGATACTAAGGGAACAGGCAAACAAAGACAGTCCCACAATAAAAGTTGTGAATACAACTTTTATTGTGGGACTATTTTCCTTCAGATTTGAGTTTCTGGATACGTTTGCTCAATGCCTGCTGGGATATTCCCAGAATTTTGGCAGCGGCAGACTGGTTGCCCCGGGTCTGTTTAAGAGCTTTTTCGACCAATTCAATGGATGCTTCTTTCAGGGTGGGCAGGTCCATGGATATTTTCTGGTCATGGGTGATGGGTTTTCGGGCCAGCCCCTTGAACAGATCGCCGGTAATGGGTCCTTTTTTGTAACGGGAAATTGCATCATGGACCATGGACTTAAGCTCCCTGATATTCCCTTTGAAGGGGTAGGTTTCCATCTGCTCTATCAGATTTTTGGGCATATCCGGAATGGGCTTGTCCAGCTCAATGGCAGCCGTGCAGGCAAACCGGTCCAAAAGCAGGGGCAGGTCCAGAAGTCGCTCACGCAGAGGCGGCAGGGTCAGGGTATGGGTGGACAGGCGATAGATCAAGTCTTTTCGGAACTTCCCTTTTTTTTCAAGCGCCCATAGATCCAGGTTGGTGGAGGCAAGTATCCGCACATCGGATTTCCGGGTGCCATCAGACCCCAGGGGCAAATATTCCCCCTCCTGGAGCAGCCTTAGAAGTTTAACCTGGGAGGTCAGGGCCAGGTCCCCGATTTCATCCAGGAACAAGGTGCCTGCGACGGCCTGTTCAATGAGACCCGGCCTTGCCTTGTCCGCCCCTGTAAAGGCACCGGCCACATGGCCGAAAAGGGTATCGGAGAAAACATTGTCATCCAAACCGGCCACATTAACCTTCACCAGCTTTCCCTTGCGCCGGCTTAAGCTATGGATGGACTGACAGATGAGTTCCTTTCCCACCCCGGTTTCCCCAAATATAAGCACAGGCTGGGATGAGGGACCAATGGCCTCAACATAGTGGAAAATTGAGTGCATCTTCTTGTCCTGGGTGATGATGTGTCTGAAGGCTTCGGGATTTTTAATCTGGGAAAACAGATCCTTGGGAGGCCCTTTTTTATCGGTCTGTGAAAGGTTTTCATAGTCCAGGGCCTGGTTGACAGCTTCAAGCAAACGTCCTTCTTCCACAGGCTTTACCACATAATCCAGGGCACCGATTTTCATGCATTGAACCGCCGTGTCCACATCAATGGCACCGGTGAGAACAATCACGGGAATCCTGGGCCAGGTTTTCCGGATGATCTTGAGCAAACGCCCCCCGTTGATATGGGGCATGTTCAGATCCAGGAGAATAAGCCTTGGAATCTTACGCTCCATTATGCGAATAACATCCCGGGAATCGCCTATGGTGATGATATTAGTAAGCCCTGCCATCCTCAGTGTGGTATCCACTGCCAGCAGTATTTCAGGTTCATCATCCACTATGAGGATGGGTCTTTTATCTTGTTCTTTTATCATTTTTTCACCATAAATGGCATGAAGGCAAACACAGTATCCACAATCCAATTTAATTTCTTATACGATATTTTTAGATGCAGGGCAAGAGTATCCTGGCTGTCAGTCCTTGACCCGGTGGAGAAAAAAATTCCAGTATCCCCTTGTGGTCACTAACAATTTTTCCTGAAATGGAAAGGCCGAGACCGGTACCGCCCTCATCCCTGCGGGTGGTAAAAAACGGATCTTTCATCTTTTTTAAGTCCCTGGGTGCAACGCCGGGTCCTGTGTCTGTCACTTCAATGGTCAAAAAATCTTTCCGGTCACTGAGACGGGTGATTACCTGGATGGATTGTTCTGGATTTTCAAGGGCCTGGCCGGCATTCACAAGAAGATTGATCATTACCTGCTGGAGTTTGCCAAAATTTCCCTGGATCAGGGGCAGATCATGGCCATAGGTCACTGACAAAAGATGAGTGGATTTTTTAATGATGGCAGAGGTCAGGTCCAGGGATTTTTCCACCACCTGGTTCACGTCGATCTCATGGTCCATCCGGGCTCCGGTGGGCCGGGAAAAATCCTTGAGTTCTGAAATAATCCCCTTGATCCTGGCCGACCCGTCCTGGATGGCAGAAAGCATAAGCTCAATGCGTTTGCTCAGTTCAAGATAGGTCATATTGCAAACCCTGGCTTCGGGATCATCTCTAAAATGGGTATCCAGAACCGGGGTAAATGCATCCCAGGCTTTCTTCAGATTCGGGGCATTGAGCATGAGGGACGTGGCAGGATTATTGATCTCATGGGCCACTCCTGCCACAAGGATGCCAAGGGAACTCATCTTATCGGCCTGGATCAGCTGCTTTTCCCGCAGGCCTGACTGTTCCATGGCATATAGCCGTTCCGTTTCGGCCCCGGCCGCAGCCCAGATAATATAGCCTGACAACAGCAAAACAATCCCCCCGATTCCCAGACAGGCCATGGTTAACTTCCGTGTAATGGTCAAAATCTCGCCACGAACATCTTCCACATATATCCCGGTACCGATGACCCAGCCCCAGGGTTGAAAGCTTTTCACATAAGATATCTTGGGAACAATCCTGGCCGAATCTTCCTGCCACTGCCACAAATAATCCACAAACCCGGCCCCATTTTCCCTTGCCGTTTTCACCACTTCCACGAACAAATGCTTGCCGGCAGGGTCTTCAAATCCGGCAACATTCTGCCCCACAAGGTCAGGACGATAGGGATGCATGATCATGACAGGCCTGTAATCATTGATCCAGAAATAATCCTTTAGATCCGGACCATAACGCAGGGCTGAGAGATGATCAATGGCATTTGCCTTGGCCTCATCCTCTGAAAGGATACCAAGGCGAGCCTGTTCATGGTACAAGGAAAGGGTGCTCCAGGCAGTTTCAGTCAAGTGCATGATGGCCTGTCGCTTCCCCTCCAGCATATTTTTTTCCAGCAAAGGGATGATCAGCCCAAAAATGGTCATGATAAAAAGAATCAAGGTCAGGGCCACAGGGATAATGATGCGGACAGGAAACGCCTGTATGGAAATTGAATTCTGATTTAAGTTTGCCACCACTGCCCTCCCTGATCTTAAAACAAATTAGAACTTTGCTTTGAATAATCAAACCCAGGGAGTGTGTCAAGTGCTTTTATGGCCCGCCCGCAGACGAAACAGCAATTAGAAGTAATTCCATATTGTTCCTATTCCCCTATCATTTTTTTTGATTTTTCCGTTGCATTCTCCTGGGCTACAATGGAGGTATAGACGATATAATATTTAAATATATTACTCACATACTGAACGGTTTCCCGGCCAATTCGCTTGGCGGCAACAACCTCGACATTTTTAAACCAGAGGTTGGGATCCAGATTCATGGACTTGGCTTCTTTTCGTAATTTTGCAACCCTTGCAGGACCCGCATTATAGGCGGCAAATGTCAACAGCACCCGATTCAGCGTATCAATGTCCGTGTCATTAAAGTATCGGTTCAGGATAAACCGAAGATACTTTGTCCCTGCATGGATATTAGGTTCGATCTGTTCAATGTTGGGGATATTTATATTCTTATCCCTTGCCGTTGTCGGCAGAACCTGCATCACGCCGATGGCGCCGGTGTGGCTGCGCTTGCTTTGATCAATGCCTGATTCCTGGTAGGCAAGGGCGGCAAGCATCAGCCAGTCAAATTTATACATCTTGGCATATTTTTTAAAAAAACGAATTGTATCGTTAAACCGTTTCCTCTCCTTGTCCCCAAGATTATTTTTTACATAGCTTGTACTTTTGAGATACCGGTTAAAAACGACATTTCCCATTAAGGTACCTTTTTTGTTCTTCTTAACAAAGGAATTGATCTTTTCTTTAAGCCCGGGTGTATTCTTTTGAACGGCCCAGGCGATTTTCGCGTTTTCTCTGAACTTAATATCGTGGAGGGTGATATTTTTAAATATCTTTGCCCAGAACTCTCCCTTGTGACTGTCAATTACCACCATGGAAATCAGACCGGCATTCACCATTTCCAGTAGATCCTCATCCTCAAGGTTTTCGTTGACTAGGACAATCTTTATTCCGGCTTTGCCGGCAGCGGCCAATCTCTTGTTTGCCTTTTCAAGGCTTTCATAATAACTGCTTGATTTTCTAACATGAATTTTTCTGCCGCTCACATCAAAGAACTTTTTAACAGGAGGACTTTTGGGGCCGGTTACTAAAATCTCATTGATATCTGTTAAAAAAGGGTCACAAAAATCAACCCGTTTCATTCGTTTGTCAGTGATGGTTAAATTGCCCGCAGCAATGTCGCCCAATCCTTCTGCCAGATCTGATATTAGTTTTTCTCTGGATGTTAGAATAAAAATAATCTGGATTTTCAGATGACGGGTTTTCAGTTGGCTGTTGATCTGTTTTTCAAACAGCTTGAGCATTTCATAAATCGCACCGCGCTGGGCTGCCTTATCAAGAAAATAAAATGTTTTACTATATGGAACCAATACCCTGATGGAACGTTTCTGAACCATCTGCTCAAAATCACCGGTCCACTTTTTGTTTAATGAGGTGACCACCTCCTTAAGATCCTCAGCTCCAAATGCAGGATAGGGCGAAAAGATTCCTGCCGCCAATACCAGTAACAGCAAACGTTCAAGTTTACGAATGATTAGTTTACCATATTGCATAGGATATCTCCTGATTGTTTTCATCAAGTTTTTATTGATAAAGGAATGAATATCATAAAATACCATTTTTTTTTCTGCAAGTTTTTAAAAAACTTTATAAAAAGTTGGCAACTTGAAAATTCATTGTCTAATTTGGCTTAAGGTGCGAATATTATATCGTATTTTTTCCTTGTAACTATTCCCATTTTTATTGTAAACAATCTTATACGGGAATTATAATTCATAATTGAATTATCTTGTGACTTTCAATCAGTTTTACCACCATAGGCATATCATGAAAAAAAACAGTAAAAAATCAGGTACGTTTAAATGGGTTCCCATGGTCATAACAATTTTAGTAGGAGTATTAATCTGGTTTTCACCCATACCCTCGGGAATCAATTCCCAGGCCTGGCATCTTTTTGCAATATTTACGGCCACCATTACCGGCATCATTCTAAAGGTAAAACCCATGGGAGCTGTTGCAATAATTGGGATTGCAGTGACAGCTTTTACTGGGGTTCTTGACCCGTCAAACCCCGGTAATGCTGTTGCTTATGCCTTGAGCGGATTTGCAAACACAACCATATGGCTGATTGTCATGGCCTTTTTCATTACAAGGGGATTTATCAAAACTGGTCTTGGTTCCCGTATTGCATTTATCTTTGTTAAATTTTTAGGCAAGAAAACCATAGGTCTAAGTTATGGGCTTTTAGGCGCCGACCTGATCCTGGCCCCTGCCACCCCAAGCAATACCGCAAGGGCCGGTGGAATCATTTATCCCATCATGAAATCTCTGGCCATGGGGTTTGGGTCAGATCCTGACAAGCCTGAAACACGACGAAAAATGGGGGCTTTTCTGACCATAACTGCCTACCATGGTAATATTATTACTTCGGCCATGTTCATGACGGCAATGGCAGCCAATCCCCTTGCTGCAAAACTTGCGGCAGATGCAGGTTTTACGATTACATGGGGAAGCTGGGCCCTTGCCGCCATTGTTCCCGGGGTGATATCTCTTGCTGTTGTGCCCTACCTTATCTACATCCTATATCCTCCCGAGATTAAAACCACGCCCCATGCCCCTGAATTTGCCAAAAAGAAACTTGCAGAAATGGGAAAAATGAAAAAAGATGAATGGATTACATTGCTAACCTTTGTTCTTCTCATTGGGTTGTGGGTATTTGGGAGTAAGATAGATGTCCATAGCACAGCAGCTGCTATATTGGGATTGAGCATACTTTTGATTACCAATGTCCTTACCTGGGAGGATGTCATTCAGGAAAAAGGGGCATGGGACACACTTGTCTGGTTTTCAGCCCTTGTCATGATGGCCTCCTACCTTAATAAACTTGGTATGATTGCCTGGTTCGGAAGCACAATGGAAGCATCGATTTCAGGCATTTCGTGGACAATGGCCTTTCCCATTATTATTGGTGTTTATTTTTATTCCCATTATCTTTTTGCAAGCTCAACCGCCCATGTGTCCGCCATGTATGCGGCCTTCCTTGCCGTGGGTGTTGCCGTCGGGGTTCCGGGGATGCTGCTGGCCCTGACCCTGGGGTTTGTCAGCAACCTTTATGGCGTCATCACCCACTATGGCATAGGACCTGCCCCCATACTGTTCGGATCAGGATATGTTGAACTCAAAACCTGGTGGATATTGGGATTTATTATGAGTATTGTATTCCTCATCATCTGGATGGGTATTGGCGGGATATGGTGGAAAGTTATCGGACTCTACTAATTGTTCATTTTGACCACCACAACATTATTTACAAAAAATCTGTCTAATATGGCAGAGGCATCCATTATCCCGGATGCCCCTGTGAATCAATATATTTTAAAATACTAAAACCCGATACCGGGCGCAGCTTAATACCACGTACCGGATGCACACTTATACCACGGGTCTTGGCAGAACCCCGGCCCGTTCGGCAATTTCAGGGACCATGTGCTCCCATTCGATGGCCATCATATGAACCCCTGCCACCCCTTCCATCTCCTTGAATTCTTCCACCTGCTCCAGGGCAAATTTAATCCCCTCTTCGGCCTGGTCCTTTTTTTCCACCCCCTTAAGGCGATTGATGAGTTCATCGGGGATGTCCATGCCCGGGACAAATTTTTTCATGAAATTGGCCATTCCGGCATTTTTCATAGGAGTAACCCCGGCCAGGATATAACATTTTTCATGGAGCCCCATGTCCACGGTTTTCTTCATGAAATCCCTAAATTTTTCCATATTGAATATGCACTGGGTCTGGACAAAATCCGCTCCTGCCTCAATCTTATTGGCAAGTCTGTATACACGATATTCATAGGGATCTGCAAAGGGATTGCAGGCAGCCCCCACAAACATTTTCGGGGGCACATCAATGTCATCGTCATTCATGAACTTGCCCTCCCGCATTTTTTTGACCAATGCGATTAGCTGCATGGAATCAATGTCATGGACATTTTTTGCCTGGGGGTGGTTGCCAAATGACTGGTGATCACCGGAGAGGCAGAGCATGTTCCGGATACCTAAGGCATGGGCGCCCAGGATATCACTCATTATGGCCAGCCGGTTCCTGTCCCGGCAGACCATCTGGAAATTGGGTTCCAACCCCTCTGCCACCATGAGGCTGGAAGCTGCAAGCGATGACATCCTCACCACGGCGGTCTGGTTATCGGTGAGGTTTACGCAATCCACATTACCCTTTAAAAATTTAAATTTTTCCTTCAAGTGTTCTACATTGGCACCCTTTGGTGGTCCGCATTCCCCGGTAAATGCGAAGTAGCCGGCCTTCAGAACTTTTTCAAGATTACTGCCTGATTTGAATTCGCTCATTTTTTTGGCTCTCCTTATTATATGTTTCCCTGAACCAGTTCTTCCCTGATGCTCCGTCGAGGTCCCCCGTCCCTGCCAGTTGTCCAATCTTTGAGTCCCCGTACGCCCATGAGATCTTCCAATTGCCCTGCTTCCATTTTCTTTCTCACAATGGTATCCCAGATGCACTCGGTATCTGCATTCACCTCGCACACCCCTTTGGATGATCCGCCGCAGGGACCATGGAGCAAACTTTTGGCACACCGGGCAATGGGGCAGAGCCCGCCGAACATGTGGATGCCGCAGGTTCCGCAACCGGCACACCGCTCTTCCCATACCCCGTGCTGGGTGGCACCGCCGAAAAAGGTGGTGTTCACCCCGGGATAAAAGACCTGCTCCTTGTACATTTCAGATAAAAACTGGGGCCCCACGCCGCAGGCCATGGAGATCACGGCATCATAGTCATTCACAGACTCAGAAAGCTCGGCCACATATTCGGTATCGCATTGTCTTTCCAGCACCTGAATATCAATATCCAGGGGGCTTCCCACCTTTTTTCGGGCAATTTTCATGGAGGAGGTCAGGATTTCAACCTCCTTGAGTCCCCCGACGTTGCAGACAGTGACGCACCCTTTACATCCGACGATGAGAATTTTCTTATTGTCCGCCACCATCGCCAATATTTCTTCAAGAGATTTTCGATCAGCAACTATCATTTATCACCTCTTATTCTTTGGTCTATTATTTGGTCCTGTGCCCGGCTGCCTGCCGGGCACAAAACTATTGATTATTACGCCATTCATGCAGCTGTAGGGTTTTTAATCGCTGGAGTTTTAACCGGTGTGGGGCCAAGACCTCTTATCTTATCAGCCATTTCATTGGCAATCTCGGCAAACCTTGCCCCCTGGGCAGAGGAAAGGTTGTACATTTCCACCCGCGCAGGTTCGATTCCCAGTTCTATAAGAGTTCTTTTTACATAGTCCACCTTCCGCCGGGCCTTGAGGTTGCCTTCTATATAATGGCATTCCCCCTCAAGGCAGCCGGCCACATAAACCCCATCCGCCCCGTCTTCAATGGCATTGAGCAGGTGAATGATATCCACCCGGCCCGTGCACGGCACCTGAATAATCTTTATATCAGCAGAATAGGATAGTCTCATGGAACCTGCCAGGTCCCCGGCTGCATAGGCTCAGTACTGGCAGCAAAACGCAATTATTCTGGGTTCAAATTC
>PIVS01000721.1 GCA_003353855.1 Desulfobacteraceae bacterium | reverse complement strand
GTTTCCTTAAATTTTTCATATATACTCTCCTGGACAAACAGCCGTTCCACAGAGGTGCAGGACTGGCCTGTGGTGGTAAAACCTCCCCAGATGGCACCGGCCGCAGCCCTGTCTATATTGACATCCTCAAAGACCACCATGGGGTCTTTTCCCCCCAATTCCAGTTCAACGGGAATCAGATATTGGGCTGCCCGCTCCATGATGGTTTTCCCCACGGGCTGGCTGCCTATTAAAAAGATTTTGTCCGGCTGAGCGTCCACCAGGGCATTACCGATTTTACGCCCGGAACCATAGACGATCTGGACCCATCCGGGAACAAACCCGGCCTGGTTAAGCAGATCTTCCACAAGCCCTTTTAATGGGGTATCACTGGAGGGCTTGAAAACCACGGCATTTCCTACTATAAAGGCCTGGCAGATGGGAACGATGGCCTGGTAAAAAGGATAATTCCAGGGAGAAATCAGCAGGGCCGTCCCCAGGGGTTCAAAATAAACCTTTGATTTTTTTCCCATCAGGGCAAAGGGAGTCGGCACCTTTCGATCGGACAAAATTTTGACGGCATTTTTTTCCAGATAATCCAGAAAATCCAACACCCCGAAAATTTCTGCTGTGATGGCATCAAAACGGGATTTTTTCGTGTCTGCCTGGAGTCGGTCAAGAATATATTCCTGGTTTTTAAGGATTACAGCCTTGAGGTTTGAAATAAACTCGAGCCGTTTCTTCACCCCCCAGTCCCGGATTTCAGGGCAGGCCTCCCTGGCCTTTTTGTAAAGAAGTTCCACATCGTGGGGTTCTGGATTATCCAGATTGATGGGCTCTTCTTTCAGGGGAATTCCATCCTCGTTAACAAGAAATTTAGGGTGCCAGCCAATGACATCATAGACCTTTTTGCCCTTATAACCGGAAGCGGTGAGATTGGCATAATAAGGGGAGAGGGTCACCCCTTTAAGACCAATTTCAATCATCCTGAGCCCTGTTCCCAGAAAAGAGGGGAAGGAGCTGCTGTGGTTACACAATTTCATAAGCAGAACGATGACCCATTTGGGCATCCACCTCAAAACAGAGAAGAGCATTTGCAACCCCTGCAGGTCATCTTCAGCCATGTATTTTGCCATTCGGTCAATGTGATCGATACAGCCGGTGGAGGAAAAAGAGGGGGATGCATCGGTTCCCGGAAGAATCACATCCCCTGTTTTTAACAACCCCTTTAACTGGGAGTTAGAAAAATATTTTGAAATCATCATTTTATTGGTCTGGTTATAGATCATGTTATCGGTTCCTTAATATGCTGGCGGCGGCTTTTTTGGAAAGGGCCATGATGCTTAATGACGGGTTGATCCCCGGTGCATTGGGAAAGATACTGGAATCTGCAGCAAAAATATTCTTATACCCGTGGAGCCTGAATTCCGGATCAATCACCGAGGTGGAAGGATCCGTGCCAATGGCACAACATCCCATCAAATGCAGCCCAATGGCAAATCGGCCGTGGACGATCTCCTTTGCACCGGTGCTTTTGAATATATCATCAATAACCTTTTCCCCTTTTTTGTAACGGCTGATGTCCTCCGCATTCTGTACCTTGCGGATAATCGCCTTTCCCTTGCGGCTCACCTTGACCTGGCCCGGGTTGGTATCCCGGGTACATACCTCGATACAGGCAAAGTGGGAAAGTTTTTCCATGTATTCATGGTGTATCCGTCCAAAATCCGGCACCAGCAGGGCAATGCCTTCGGGTCCGGCATAAACATTTTCCAGCTTGAATCCTTCCTTTCTAAACCCCTTGTCATCGGATTTAAAGGCCTGGAAAGCCCCTGTATGGGAGTTTATTTTTTCGTCATAAAGGCCAAAACTCATGAACTGGGGATGGCAGAAGAAGCCACGGCCAATGTGGGGCAGTTTTTTCCCAAACCCGGAATTGAGCAGCAGCCTTGCATTACCGATGGCCCCGCCCCCCAGGACCAGGTTCCGGGCACGATAGGAGACCTCTCCCCCCCTTGCATCACGGCCAATCACCCGGATATCCCCCTTGTTTTCGATGATCTGTGTCACCTCAATCTCCGATACCAGGGTCAACCCGTTTTCCAAAGAGGTTTTCAGTACGGTTTCAGGGGTACTCTGCTTGCTTCCAAGGCGGCACCCGTTGAGGCATTCAATGCAGCAATTGCCCTCTTCCAGGCGGCAGTTGCTCTGGGCCCTTCGCAGGGGGGCATTGTC
>PIVS01000182.1 GCA_003353855.1 Desulfobacteraceae bacterium | reverse complement strand
GCCGTAGTTACCGAACCTGGGCGCCATCTGGGGAGCAAATTTGGCGGTTTCAGACAAAAAGATTCCCAGGGGATCTGTATAAACCACATTTGAAAGGACCGAGGCGTAGTTGCCGATGAGGGCATCCATGACTGCATTTGTTATGGTGGGATGGTGGTGGCCCGGGTTGGCCGCTGAGTAAGCTGCCAGGCAGTCCAGATATTTCTTGCCCTTGTCATCGGTGAGCCAGCACCCCTTGGCATGGCGGACCACCAGGTTGATTCTCTCATAGTGATGGGCACCAAAATCCTCTTCCAGGTTAAAAATTGTATGGTCGCTTTCATTGGAAAATCCATCAAAATAATGTATTTTACGCATGGCTGTCATGGTGCACCTCCTTAATTATCCGCTTTTATAATATCATAAATTTGTTTTTCTTTGTCTGTTAGTTCCTGGTCCCGGTCCAGGGTTTTTTCCAGGAAGTAATGGTAAAAGTCGTGGCGAAGACTGTCCCGGTTGGCAATGATAAACCATTGGTTCCTTGTCCAGTTAATGGGGGCCTGATCTTCATTTCCTGTTTCAAATATCCCCACCAGGGCTTCTTTCTTATCGGTAATAATATCAAAGGACCTGCCGCCAATGGTTTTTATCAGGTTCTCATGTCCTGGATGTGTCACCTGGATATCAAATTTTTCAGGGATGTTCCCCATGGCAATGTAACGGATCTCCACCCCTCTTTTTTCTGCAGTAATTAAATCATCTGACAAATGCCTGTCTGCTTCGGGAAAGAGTCTGACATAGATTTCTTTCCCGGCAACCCCTATCATTTCCCTGGCCTTTTCCATGACATTGTCATACCCGGTCAATGTCCAGACATATTCAAAATCCTCTTTCTGGGAGGCCCTGGTAATTTCTTTTTCAAAGGCGGTAATATTTTTATCAAAACCTCTTTTCAGCCGCCGGATCAGTTCATCCGACGGCAGGGGGGCATACTGCCCGGTATTGACTTCAATCACATATCCCTTGGAGATCAGGCTCCGCAGGACATCATATATCCGTGATCTTGCAATTCCTGATATTTTGCTCAACTGTGACCCATTGATGGGATGATTGCCAACCAATGCCATATAGCAGGTTGCTTCATATTGAGAAAATCCCAGATCCTTTAACCGTGACTTACTTTCCATAAACATCTCCATTGCGTTGCTACTATAATAGCAACATAATCCCATGGGCTAAATTTGTCAATGTTAATCTTTCAGGCATAAAAAATGACCAGACAAAGAATTGACCAAAGAATTGACAATTGGCTCTTCTTGTGAGCATATTAATAGACTAAAATTATCAACATCTAATAAATATATATGAGGAGTATAAAATGGCTGGCGTTAATAAAGCGATTATCCTAGGTCGTCTCGGACAAAATCCGGAAATATCATACACCCAGTCCGGTCTTGCAGTATGTAAATTTTCCATTGCAACTTCAAGAAAACAGAAAAACGGTCAGGAAGTTACACAATGGCATCGTTGTACAGCCTTTGATAAGGCTGGCGAATTAATTACCAAGTATGTCAGCAAGGGCAACATGCTCTATATTGAAGGGGAAATTAACTACAGTCAATATGAAAAAGACGGTGTCACAAAGTACTCAACCGATATCATAGTAAGGGAATTTAATTTTATCAGTTCAGGTGACGGCGGGCAGGGTGGTAACCAAAATACCCAGCAGGGCGGTGGCTATCAAGGAAATCAGGGCGGCAATTACCAGGGAAGCCAGGGCGGATATCAATCCGGCAATGCTCCTTCCCAGGGAAATTCAGGACCCAGCAGCAACAATTTTCAGGGCCAGACCAATCCCGGAATGACCGGAGGGCAAAATTCCATTCCAGACGATGATATTCCGTTCTGAGAAACACCAAAATTTGTAATGTAAACTTTGAAGGCGTAAACCACTGGTTTACGCCTTCATTATTTTTCAGGGATTGGCCAGGGCATTGATAATCTCCAGCAATCCTTCTTTACTGGATTCAATGTGGGCTGTTATTTATATATTTCGCCAGCGTTCTATTTTTTCAAATGCGGCTTTGGCTGCTTCAAGGAGCTGGGATATACTAACCGGCTTTTTATAATAATCATCAAATCCTGCATCCCGGCAGTCAGACAGTTCAAAAAGCGATGCATAGCCGGTCAGGGCATAGATAATTGCCATTGGCATTTCTTTTTTAATGGCCTGGCATAATTCAATCCCGTCCATTTCCGGCAGGTTAAGATCCAGGAACATGACATGAATTTTTTCTGTTTTTAATATTTCCAGGGCTTCTTTGGCATTTTCAGTAGACCGGATTTGGTATCCTTTTTTGGAAAAAACCAGGGTGAACATATTCAGGATAGCTTTTTCATCATCCACGACTAATATGGTATCTTGGTTCATCCTCGTCCCCTTTTTAGTTTTCCGACAATTTAAAAATCCCATGGACATCAAGGATCAGCCCGACTCTGCCGTCGGCCAGGATGGCACCCCCTGAAAATCCCTGTATATCTTCAAGGTTTGCCCCTAGGCTTTTGATGACATATTCATCCTTGCCCAGAAGTTCGTCAATGACCAGAGCTTTTTGTTCATCCTTTGATTCCACCACAACCGTCAGACAGTCCCAAATATTTTTTGAATCTTTTTTATCTGAATAAAGCTCTTTAAGGCGTACCACGGGAATGAGCCTATCCCTTTCCTGCAGAAGTTCTCCCTTGTTTTCAACCGTGTAGCAATTTTCCTTAGCAGGTTTGAATGCTCTCTGGATGGCAGTGGTGGGAATGACATATTTTTCATCCCCTATCCGGACCAGCATGCCGTCTATAATGGCAAGGGTCAATGGCAGACTGATGATAAATTTTGTTCCCCTGCCTTTTTCAGAGTCAATCTTTAAATGTCCCCTGAATTTTTCAATGCCGGATTTGACAACATCCATGCCCACACCTCTTCCTGATACATCGGTAACCTCTTTGGCTGTTGAAAATCCCGGCTGAAGGATCAAATCATAAATCTGTGCATCCGTGAGCTGGTCATTACCGGAGACAAGACCAGATCCAATCGCTTTTTCAAGGATTCTGTCCCGGTCAAGGCCTTTACCGTCATCCTCAATTTCGATGATGATGTGTCCGCCTTTGTGAAAGGCCGACAAATGGATATGTCCCTGTTCTGGTTTGCCTTGCTTCCGGCGATTGACAAGGGTTTCAACCCCATGGTCCACGGAGTTTCTAATCATGTGTACCATGGGTTCATAAAGGGCATCCACCACATTTCGATCTATCTCAGTCTCCTCCCCATTCATATGGAGGTCGACCTCCTTTCCTGATTTTCGGGCAAGGTCCCGGACCAGGCGGATCATTTTCATGAAGGTGGATTTGATGGGTATCATGCGCATGGACATGGCAATATGCTGCATGTTGGAAACGATTTGTCCCAAATGATTCACACTCTGGGTTAGTGTGGGGTCCTGGGAGACTTTCTGCCGGAGCATTGACTGGGCAATCACAAGCTCTCCGGCATAGTCAACCAGGTCATCCAGTTTCTCAGTATTCACTTTGACCTGGGTGACCACTTTCCTTTTGTCTGTCATCTGCTCCATCAGAGCCTGTGCTATCTGGGCCGGGGCGGCCTTTTTTTCTTCCACCAGCATTTCCCCGATTTTTTTCCCGGGTTGTGTTTTCTGGGACTCAAGGGTCTGGTCAAGACTTTCTTGATCAATCACACCTTTATTAACAAGTATTTTTCCCAGGGGTTCTTTAATTCCCTTTGCCAATTCTATTTGAAGGGTTTGTAATTTATCCCGTAATTGATTGATATCAATATCATTGTCCGGCAGTATCACACCTTTGCCAGTTCCCTGTTTAACCCTGCCCACCATTTTTTTGATCATGTCAACGGATTCAAGGATGGCATCGGTGGCGATATCATTGATCAAAAATTCATCACTTCGGGCGCTGTCCAGAAGGTTTTCCGTTGCGTGGGCCAGCTGGTTGATTTTTGTTAAGGACAGAAAACCGGCAACCCCTTTGATGGTATGGAAGGGGCGGAAAATGTTATTGATAATTTGTTTATCAGACGGGTCCTGTTCCAGTTCGATCAGGTGGACTTCAATGTTGTCCAGGTTTTCTTCTGCCTCTGCAACAAAATCGACCATGATTTCCATGTCTTCGTCTGATATGGGCTTAGCTTTTTCGGTTCTTTCTTCCGGGATTTCAGGTTCCCTTTCCTTTAAAATGGATGCATTGAGAATTTGGATAACATCGGCTGTCTCAAAGGTGAATTCAACCCCTTTTTTCATATGCTTGTATACGGCTTCCAGCAGCAGGAGCGCATCCTCAACCGGCTTGAGATTGCCCATGTTTTCCAGGGACATGTTTTCAACATAATGCAGACAGGATTTGCTCACCTGATAAAAGGTATTGGGTTCTGCCTTTTGTGCAGCCGTTGATAGTTCCTCCAGAAGCATCAGCATGCTACCCAGATCCGGTGTTTCTCCGGGACAAAACTCACCGAGTAAAACAGAAAAGCGATTTAATAACCCAGCGAGTTGTTCAAGAATATCTTTATTTGACATGTTTTTCCCCGGTTATTTAAGGTTTAATTATCCATGGAGTTTTTGTTCATCTTTTTTTCTGATCTGGTGGTTATGTAAAAGAAAAATAACACAAGACCGCTCAACATCAATGTCAGGGTTAGAACGGGTAAGATCCGTTTGCTGGTCCTGGATGAAGTGGGAGTGAAAATAAAGCTGCTTATATCCAGATCATTTTTTATGAGATCAGTCTTTTGTAGGAGGGTCTGCATTTGCTGCCAGCGCAAAGGGTTGACGTGGCCCATCTCAACCTTTTGACCACCAACCAACTCCTTGATTGTTTCCTGCTGAAAACGATTAAATAACCCAATTTTGAAATTTTGTTTCCTCAAATGAAGAAGCATGCTCTCATTCATGGTATCGGGGTTGGCCAGGGCATATTTCCAGCCTTTGATGCTGGCATTTTTAAACCGGGTGACCATTCCGGGATCTCTATTTATGGTTTTTTTCAGGGCAAAAAGGGAATCACCATAAAAATCAATCCCAAAACTGACCGGACGAAGACGAATAAGGCTAACTCCCATGGCCTTTGCCGCATATGGTGTGGAAATGGCGGAACCGGCAATAACATCCACCTGGTTCTGAATCAGGTGACCTAGTCCGTTTTCATGGTGGGCAGGTATGGTTGAAGGGTCAACACCTGTAAGTGCCATCATGGCCTGGAATTCTATATCAATGGCAGTATTGGGATTTCTGGCCACTCGCAGCCGGCTGAGATCTTCTGGTAAATCCATTTTTGTGCCCAACAGGCCATAAAATTCTGCACTGCTTTTCTGGATGATGACACAAATGACCATTAGGCTGTTGTCCCTGTCATTGGCAACCAGGATATCCGCACCACCGACGCCAAAATCCGCTCTCCCCGCCATTACCTCTTCTGTGGCGCTGTGCCCTTCCAGGCCTTTTCCGGATCGGATGTCGACCTCAATCCCCTGTTCCGCATAGAATCCCTGCCATAGGGCGGCATAATAACCGACAAATTGAAATGGATCTCCCTGATTCAGCTGAAGGCTTTGCTTCTGGGAGGCCGGTGAGATACCTGAGAATATCAGAATTAAGCAGATGAGGAACAGGCTCGACATCATTTTTCTGTTTTGGTTTAAAAAGAGGTGGGTATGGCTAAAACGCCCCATTGTTTTACCTTGATATTAATCTAAATAATAGAAGCATCAATTTTAATGGAACAGGCTTTGGGTCTTTCCTGTCTGGTCAAATACTAATCGCGAAAAACGCCTGTTCTCGTATCATATACTTTTTTATAAAGCGGCGTGATGATTTTACTAACACTTAAGGATTGTAGCATACAAGAGGGATTGCTGTAAAATAAAAGAATAGGTATTTATAAAATAATCCAATGAAAAAAAGGGGAAGGCGCCGGGTGACGATTTTATTTTAAAGGAAACTTTTTGCGCCACAGCCTGGGGCTTTCATAGGCAGTCCCCTGGGCCCACATTCCATCAAGGGAATGCTTTGCCAGTTTTTCAGTTTGAAAATAGAGGTTTTTATCCAGTCGATTGGGCAGCTTTCCCTGGTAGACTTCAGCCAAACCGGCCCGGACCATTTCAAGGTTTATATTGGTTGCATTGACAAAAATTTCTGCCAGTACTCGATTATAACCACCCGTGCCATATTGCTTTAGGGAAATTGTCTTTTTGCCTATGAGTTGGGTCAGTTTCTCTTTCGCCTCCTGGCTGTAGGGCTGGTTCTTTTCTCCTTTTTTACCGAGTTCCGGGGTGTCTATGCCCACCAATCGTATTGTAAATTTTAGTCCAAAGCCTTCCACCCGGATGGTATCTCCATCAAATATTTTGACAACATTGAATTGATGCCCTTTGGGGAGTGTGAATTTTTCTTCGCTGAGCAGCTGTGCTTCACCATTTAGCGGCGGAGCAATGTTGCTGAAGTGCTTGACGCCCTCCTGATCTGTCCACAAATACATGGACCCTGATAAAAAGGAGCCGGACAAAGATATTCCTGCCGCTAGGGCAAACAAAACCACTGTGTTTAAAATAGGAGACATGGGAGATACCGTTCCTGTTGGAACTATTTTTATTGAACCCATCTATGCCGATGGGAAAAGTATAACGGAAACTATCTACCCTGGCAAGTGCTACCCCTTTTTCATGATCAGACCAGACCAGTTTTTTTCATCCTTCTGCCATAGCAGGGTGAATCCTATTTTTGAATAATGGGCTATCAAATCCTGCTTTTCCCATTGCCGGATACCTGATAAAATGACAACTCCCCTTTGACATAGACTGCTTTGGATAAGAGAGGACAACTGCTTAAGCGTGGGGAATCTTAAATTGGCACAGATAACGGAAAACTGGTCTTGGCACGCAGGCATATAGTCTTCAAAGAGGAAAATTCGATTGGAAAGATGATTTGCATCCACATTTTTTCTGGCTTCACTTGCGGCATTGGGATCAATTTCCCAGGCCTTGCACTGCCCTATCCCCACAAGGCAGAGGGCAATGGCCAGAACACCTGATCCCGTGCCGATATCCGCCCCCATGGAATTTTGGGTAAGCTCCCTTGAGGGGGTTTTCAAATAGGTGGTGTCAATGGCCTCAAGGCAGAGGCGGGTGGTGGGGTGGTGCCCCGAACCAAAAGAGATCCCCGGGTCAATGAGAATATCTATCTCCCCGGGACCTGCCTGTCGTTCTCGATTAGAGGGTTTGAGGAAAAAATGCTCGGTCACCTTAACAGGTTTTAAAAAATTTTGAGCCACATAGGTGGCCCCGTAGAGGTCCTGGTAAGCCAATTCCTGTTCATCCACAAGGGATTTGAGCACCTTTTTTGCCTGGATAAAAGAAATGGACAGCCCAAGGGCAATTTGTTTAATATAGGCTTGGGCTGTCAGTCTCTTTTCAGATTCGTAAAGAATGTCCAACACGACATCCCGATTAAACTCAATCATGATTAAAGGGAGTCATGCCCCTCTTTTTTCAGCAGGGCTTCATACCAGCAGGCAAACTCGAACATGCCCCTGATTTTTTCCTCTTCATTGATAATGCCCAGACACATTTCAAAGGCTCCCTCGGCAAAGGAGTTTGTGTATTCATCATGGTCCACCTGGGATAAAAATTCACGGATCAACACCTGGGAGGTCCGCTTTGTTTTGTCCTTCCGAATGTCAATGGGGTCTTTGGGTTCCTGAAATGGATTCCATTTTTCATACCCGTTTTTGAGAATCTGACGCTGTCCTCTTTTGCCCATGGCATCGAAGATTAATTTTTTTCTCTCCTCAATCTCTTCCGGGGTGAATTTATCCATTTTTTTTAACTCCAAGGTATTCTTCGTTAAAATCGGTGACCAAGGCCATTGACACCGGGACCAGCATTTCATGCATTTTGATGTTTTCAGAGTTGATATCTTTGATAAGCTCTGCAGACAAGAGTTGGAGCTGACTGTATATTTTATCCATATTCAGGGTGGGGTAGGGTTCACCCTGGACAAAATTTGTCCGGCCGCAAATATGACTGACACCTGCCGTGGAGGTGGGAATCCCGTATACTCTGCAGGTGATGGGGCGGTGTTCATACATCACGCATAAATTGTTCTCTCCCAAAAGGGGGCAGCGGACTCTTTCCTGGGACATTTGACCCACAATCTCCAACTGGTCTTTGCCTTCTTTCACCTGCTTAAAAGCATCCCGTTTTAGTTTTACCAGGGCACGGTCTGTTTTGTCTGCAATCTCGATTATTTCGTTTTTGGTCTTTCCTGAAAAGGATTCCAAAAATTTGTCTTTTAAATACAGGGCTTCAATAAGGGTCAAATCGAAAATTGCATAGCAGCAGTCACTGCATTTCTCCCGGCAGAATACTTCCTTGGGATATTCTTTTTTGACACGGTCAAAGACAGCATCGACAATGTGGACCAGGGCTTCATATTTTACAAAATGTGTTTTTAAATCTAGTGACATGGGGGGGTTCCTTTATTTTCCAATGCAAAAATTACTAAAAATAGTATCCAATATATCCATAGAGGCAGTTTCCCCGGTAATTGTTCCAAGGGAATCAATACTATTTTTCAAATCAATTGCCAGAGTTTCTTCTTCCTGTCCTTGGGCAAGGCCGATTTTCACGGATTCAAGAAGGTCAAGGGTTAGTTCCAAGGCTTTTTTGTGCCTTAGGTTAGGTATCACCACAGAGGTTTCCATGGAAAGATCCCGGATGCAAAGATCCACGATTTTTTCCTTTAGTTCCTTAATCCCCTGGTTCAATAGTGCTGAGATTTTAATGACAGGCATCCTGGCATCGGTCGCGGTGGGCAGACTGTTATCAGAATTTTCCTGGACCAAATCCATTTTATTGATGACCAGAATAACTTTTTTCCCCGATTTTTTTGCCGATGGAATCATTTTTTCAAATTGGTTATCGGTAAAAACAGATCCAGGCTCTTTCATGAAGAGAATCAGATCTGCCCCGGTGATATGGTCCTTTGCCTTTTCAATCCCGATGATTTCAACCAGGTCGTCTGTTTCAT
>PIVS01001227.1 GCA_003353855.1 Desulfobacteraceae bacterium | reverse complement strand
TGGCCAGTATCCGAAGGTTCCTCGAACGAGAGCTGCGGCTCCAGGTCAACGAGAAGAAAAGTAAGGTGGCTCCGGTGGAGGAGTGCGGTTTCCTTGGTTTTATCTTTGTAAAAGGTAAAATCAGATGGGGTGATAAATCCTTCCTGGAATTCAAGCGGCGGTTACGTCTCTTTACAGGAAGGAGCTGGTTTGTTTCCATGGAATACCGTTATAAAAAGTTAGCGGAGTACGTTCGGGGTTGGATCAACTACTACGGGATCTCGGAGTATTACAGTCCAATCCCGGGGTTAGATGAATGGCTCCGTCGCCGGATACGGATGTGCTACTGGAAACAGTGGCGGTATACCCGTACCAAAGTCCGGAATCTTCTCAAACTAGGTACTTTCAAAAGACATGCCATTTATACAGCACTCAGCCGAAGAGGGCCATGGCATCTTTCCAGGACCATGGCAACACAAGCCGGTATGAACAACAAATGGCTATCAGAACAAGGGTTAATATCTGTCAAAGATCAGTGGGTGAAAATTCATTACCCGGCC
>PIVS01000720.1 GCA_003353855.1 Desulfobacteraceae bacterium | reverse complement strand
CCAAGCGCATCCAGCACGCAAAATATACAAGATGCCATTGACTATCATTTTTTTTAGGTGCTCCATTGGGCGCCCTTGTTTCTTTGATCTTGGAAAATATCTATAAATCACACACCATTGTTTGTCTGTGGGTCTCATGTAATGATTTCAGCAGTGGTTTAATAGCGATTATATCGGACCGAATAGTAAGTCGATCGGACTGAATTTCTGTATGCGTCAATATATCGTTGACCAATTTCAACATATCCGAAGCCCCCCCTTGAACAATATCCAAGGAAGTTTTTGAGTAACCCGGTGTATAATTTTTTGCGATTTCCAATCCCCCGATAATGGCGTTCATGGGAGTACGCAATTCATGACTGATCGATGTAATAAAATTATTTTTCAATTTCAGGCTTGATTCAAATGCGCGTATAGCCTCCTGCTGGGCGCGATGTTTTTCATTTTTCAATACATTAATACGATCTGCCAACCCTAATGATAATAACATAACTTCTATTGCAGAGCCGATTTGTATACTTTTTTCAATAATGAATGTTACCGGTAGGATTCCTGTGATTCTTAGAACAAATATCATGAGTGAAAGTAGAAGAACTGACCATGCCATAAGGAAGTAGCGAGCCGGTCTGAACCCCGCTCTAAGGCAGATAAATCCAGCAGCAAAGGTCGCCAGGCACATTGGACCTCCAAGGCCTATAATTATTTTGACGCCTATGGCATAATTGCCTGTAAAGCTGAAGACAATATTGAAAATCAAACCGCAAATTGTAATTTTGGTTAACATGTCATACCAGGGCACCAGTCGTTTCGTATATAGAAAAGAACGAATGAACTGGGTCATAAAAATAGCCCAAAAGCTGAAAGTTGCCATCGCCCCCTGATTATTCCAATTGGGAGAATTCGGCCAAAAGTATTGAAACGAATAGCCATAGTAAAAAGTCAGCCAGAAACAGAAGCCGATAATGTAGATTCCATAGAATGATAGGACATGGCTCATGCAACCCGTCATGGGATTTGAATCTTAAATAAATCTGCCGGGTTTCGCCGGGGGAAATATCAAATTCAAATAAAAAATTACGATAACCCACTGGCCGGGCATTGAAAACAACATGATCCCCCGTGTGACTCTCTCTAATAATCTTTTGTTTATGCAACAAATAGTAATCGATATAATCTTGAAGCGCAAATGCCACTTCAAGCCACCATGTTTTTGGCATTTACATTTCAGAGGATAGCGTTATTGGCAGCCAATAAACGCTATCTGAAAACGCAAAGTTGGGTACGGCCTGTTGGTTTTGACTCCATTGGTTGGCCCAGATTGCTGAGCTGACCTGTTCTATGGTAAGCTCACCGGGTTTATCTTCCAAAATATCTGCATGTAATCCCAGGTCATATTTTCCAACACCTGGCGCCAACTTTAAAGTTGGCGCAGCCTGGGAGGCTGTAGCGACCAGCAATAGGATGATTGCAAGATAAGTTCTGAATATCATAACAAAAGCTCTTTTTTACATTCAGTTCTGAACAAAAGCGATCGGTTTACTTGCGTTGTTCTGCATAGTATGTTTCTTAAAACATCGTAACTTTATGTGGAATCAATATGGAACAGGATAGCGGAAAACGGGCACGAGGGCAAAATAAAAATAGGACGTGGCAGTATATACCCGCAGGAGGCTTATTGCAAAATCGGTTTACTGGAATATCCGGTGAAACGCTGCTGGTATTCTCTGGGTCTTAATCCGGTCAGCCGAATGAAGACTTTTCGGAAAAATGCGATGTCCTCATACCCGACCTTATAAGTTATTTCATTAAAGTTCTTAGTGCCTTCTTCAAGCAGGAGTTTTGCATATTCCACCCGTAATTTTTGCAGGTAAACCAAAGGTGTTACGCCAACGGCTTTTTTAAAACGCCTTTCCAGGGATCTTCGGCTCATTTCAAACTGTTTGGCCAGACCATCATAATCGATAACTTCTGTGTAATTTTGTTCAATCCATTCCTGGGCTTTTACTATTATTGAATCCCCGTGGTCTCTGGGAGCAAAAAAGCAATCATATGGGGTCTGCATTTCTCTACCCATATCCAGAACCATTGTTTTGGCAGATTCAACCGCCGCCTTCCGCCCGCAAAACTTTTCCACAAGATACAGGGAAAGATCCATACCCGCACTCACACCGGCGGAACAATAAAGCCTGCCGTGGTCCAGGTACATTTGATCCTGCGCAA
>PIVS01001226.1 GCA_003353855.1 Desulfobacteraceae bacterium | reverse complement strand
GACGGTTGCTGTTTTGTGCGAGGCCGAGGACATTGATGTTGAAATTAATCCGTCGGATCTCAAGATTGACGTATTCAGGGCATCTGGTCCCGGCGGCCAGTCGGTCAATACCACTGACTCTGCGGTCAGGATAACCCATCTTCCCACTGGGGTTGTGGCCACCTGTCAGGATGAAAAATCCCAGCACAAAAACAGGGCCAAGGCCATGGGGGTTCTCAAGTCACGTGTCTTGGACGCAAAGATCAGGGAAGAAGATGCAAAAAGAGCTGCCGAAAGGAAGGGGCAGGTTGGTTCCGGGGACCGGAGCGGCAGGATCAGGACCTATAATTATCCCCAGGGCAGAATGACAGATCATCGTATCGGCCTCACTCTTTACCGTCTGGACAGTGTTATGGAAGGTGATATTCAGGAAATTATCGATGAGCTTACAACCTTTAACCAGGCTCAGTCATTAAAAGATATGGGTTAAGGTAGATTGATTGACTGGACCATCATCAAGATTCTTCCCTGGACGGAATCCTATTTCAAAGACCATTTAG
>PIVS01000719.1 GCA_003353855.1 Desulfobacteraceae bacterium | reverse complement strand
CGCCTGGTGGGAGAAGTTATGGAATCCAACGGCAGTTCTTCCATGGGAACGGTATGCTCCGGCACACTGGCCCTCATGGACGGCGGAGTGCCTATTAAGGCGCCTGTTTCCGGTATTGCCATGGGTCTTGTAAAGGATGGGGAAAAAACCGTTATCCTGTCTGATATCCTCGGGGATGAAGATCATTTTGGAGACATGGATTTCAAGGTAGCCGGTACCACCGAAGGTATTACAGCGCTTCAGATGGATATCAAGATCAAAGAGCTGTCCAAAGATATCATGGAAACAGCATTGAACCAGGCCAGGGGCGGACGGCTCCACATCCTGACTGAAATGCTGAAAACCCTTGATAAAACAAGAGAGAACCTGTCTCCTCTTGCCCCTAAAATTGTCAGTGTTCAGATTAACAAAGATAAGATCCGGGATATCATCGGACCGGGGGGCAAGGTGATCCGCGCTATTCAGGCGGAAACCAATACGGTTCTTGAAGTGGATGATTCAGGTATTGTAAAGATTGCTGCTGAAAACCAGGAAGATTCTGACGCCGCCGTAAAAATGGTCTCTGATATTGCCATGGATCCTGAAATCGGGGCCATCTACCAGGGCGAGGTGGTGAAAATCACTGATTTTGGTGCCTTTGTAAATATCAAGCCCGGAACAGATGGTCTGGTTCATATCTCTGAACTGGCCGAACACCGGGTGAAAAAAGTTACCGATGTTGTCAAGGAAGGCGAAATTATCGGCGTTAAGGTTCTGGACATTACCCGGGACGGCAAAGTTAAGCTGAGTTTAAAAGCAGCTCAAAAAGATGCCAAAGACGAAGAATAAACCATTTAGTATATGTCCCCTTGCCAGCGGCAGCAAGGGGAATTCTGTGTTTGTTTCCACTCCGGAAACTGCCGTATTAGTTGATGCCGGGCTTTCAGGTATTGAAATTGAAAGACGCCTCACATCTGTGGGGCAAACACCTGAACAGCTGTCTGGCATCATCATCACCCATGAGCATTCCGATCATGTGAGAGGGGCAGGTATATTGAGCCGCAGGTTCAATATACCTGTCTATATAACCCCCCAAACCTTTGCTGCCTGTAAGAATCTGGGAAAAATTGACCTGGTTAATTTTTTTGAATGCGGTAATCCCTTTGCCATTGATGAGCTGCAGGTGGCTCCTTTTTCAATTTCCCATGATGCAACTGATCCCGCCGGTTTGACACTTTCCTTTGGGGAGAGGAAAATCGGAATCGCCACTGACCTTGGCATTGCCACAGGCCTTGTCAAGGAGCATTTAAAGCATTGCCAGGTGCTCTATATCGAATCAAACCATGATCCGGAGATGCTTGTAAATGGGTCCTATCCCTGGTTTTTAAAACAGAGGGTCAAATCGAGAACAGGACATCTGTCCAATATGGACACAAGGGAGCTTTTGACTGAAATTTTGGATCAGGATCTTAACCCGGTCAAACCGGTTCTGGAACATGTTATTCTTGCCCATCTAAGCGAGGAAAACAATTGTCCTAAAAAAGCCGCCATTGAAGTGGCCAAAGGTCTTAATGGCTCCGGGATCGCCCTGTATGTTGCAGGCCCTGATTCCCCCGGTGAAATGATCAGGCTTTAATGCCGATGGGGCTGTCCAGCACCCTCCATATATTCTTTAAAGGATTATACTCATGGGGGCGAGAAGTTATGAGGCAGATTCCTATCCGGCACCTATCAAAATGATACCCAGACGCCTTTAACTTTCATTTTGATAGTCAAAAACAATACCACGCCAGCAATAGCATACCCATTTTGCCATAAAATCAACAAACTATCACAGTTTTGAAAAGATGGCCTGCATCTTGCCCTTAAAGTATATTCAGATATCAGGCGTAGGGTAGTTTGTGAATTTCTAAATAAAGAAATGAAGGGAATATGTTTTAAAAGAGGTTCCGTCATTTAATTTTGGTTAATTGAAAAGTGGACTTCGAAATCTGGTTGCCTGTCGAAGGTTAGATTGGATTGAGGGCAATAGTAGATAGCTTTACTGGTTTCGGAGAATTCTTCGGTGTGGGTCCGTTTCGATTAGCTTATTTTTGTTTCATTCTTATAGTACACTCCCCAATCCACCATCAAAAAAAATAAAAAACCTCGTTGCGCTTGATTGCTCAAGCAGATAGGATATTGGTGTGAACAAAAAACTATCATCAACGAGGTGAAACATATTATGACACAAGGCGTATTAGCG
>PIVS01001225.1 GCA_003353855.1 Desulfobacteraceae bacterium | reverse complement strand
TAAAAGTACAACAAACAAGCAACTTGATATATTTAACAGTATTCCTGATTTATTACAAGGTAAAGCACATGATAAATACCTGAACCCTGGTGAATGGCACAATTTATTTCGCATTAATGAGTCTACTTCGAAAAGTCTTAAAGATATAAATATAGCTTAATATAGCATGATAGTATTTTTGAAATTTTGAAAACGTCATGAGTAAATAAGAAATTATCGGGTTTAGAATGTTAATAAGCACACCTTGCAACATGCAGAATATGAGCAAGTTAATAAATTATCAACAAATTCATAACAAGCTGTGTATCAACAGCATAGATGACATAAAAATGCTCCACGTGGAGCGTAATATATTATATATCAGTTGTTTAAGTCATGTAATTTACTTATTTTTAAGATAAAAATAACAAAAATATGTTTCGTAAAAGTACAACAAACAAGCAACTTGATATATTTAACAGTATTCCTGATTTATTACAAGGTAAAGCACATGATAAATACCTGAACCCTGGTGAATGGCACAATTTATTTCGCATTAATG
>PIVS01001224.1 GCA_003353855.1 Desulfobacteraceae bacterium | reverse complement strand
CAGGTCCTGGTAGAGCATCTCCTCGCCAAACCGAATCACCTCGTTGCCGCTGTCCTTTTCAGCCTTGCCAAGAATACCAAAGTCAACCCCGGCTTTCTCAAGAATAATGGAGGTTCTTCGGGCAATCTCCTGGATATTATCATCATAGGAGGTGATACTGTCTACAAAGAACAGGGTATCAGCAGCATCCTTACCCAGATCCTTAATGGTATGGTCGGCTTTAAATTCTTTATCATTGGCCCAGTCTGCCCGTTTTTTCTCCATTTTGCCATAGGGATTGCCTCGTTTTTCCAAGGCTTTTAAGGGTTTTTGCAGGGACTGTGGAACCATGCCCTCATCCACCATGCCCCGGCGCAGGTCAACCATCTTGTCGATGTATTCAATGCCCAGGGGACATTCTTCCTCACAGGCTCCGCAGGTGGTACAAGACCAGATTTCGTCCTCGGTGTAAATATCTTCCACCAGCAGATTGCTCTTGTATATTTCACCGGACATGGGATAATTTTTAAACATCAGATCCCTGGCCTTAATGGTGATAAAC
>PIVS01000718.1 GCA_003353855.1 Desulfobacteraceae bacterium | reverse complement strand
TGGGTGAGCGAGTATGATGCCTTCCTTGCCAAACGGATCGCCTATGTGATCAGCGGCGGGGATGTGGGGCCCAATACCCCCATTGACGAAGATGTAATTCTTACCCTGGAAAAAGAAACCTTTGTTGAAAATTTAAAACAGGAAAAAACCGTTGCGCGGATCACCCACATTTTAAAAACGGGCAGACCGCTTCGCAATTAATCCCAAGTTAAGGAATTCATAATGAGAGATGCATATATAGTAAAATCAGTAAGAACCCCCGGTTGCAGGCAGGGGAAAGGTGCCTTCAGGCAGACCAATCCCATAGACCTGGGCTCCTTTATTCTTGGTTCAGCAATTGAACAAACCAAGAACCTTGATCCCAATACCATTGAGGATGTCATGCTCGGATGCTCCTTTCCCGAGGCAGAACAGGGATTCAACATTGGCAGAGTTGTTGCAAAAAAAGCAGGATTGCCGGACAAGGTATCAGGAGCCGTTGTAAACCGTTTTTGTTCCTCGGGGCTGGAAGCCATTGCCCAGGCCTCATTGAGGGTAATGGCCGGCTGGTCCGAGGTTACCGTGGGCGGAGGAGTAGAATCCATGAGTATCGTCCCCATGGGGGGCAACAAACGCCGGCCCGACGCAGGGCTGTGCAAGACCGAAAACATTGATATGTATATGTCCATGGGCATCACCGCGGAAAATGTAGCCAACCGGTATGATGTGAGCCGGAAGCAGCAGGACCAATTTGCCTTTGAGTCCCAGATGAAGGCCACCAAAGCCCAGAAAGAGGGCTTGTTTACCGAGGTCATTCCCACCCCTGCGGTCAGGTACAAGAAAAAGGAAAACGGAACCTACGAGAAAGAAACCTTTATTCAATCTTTGGATGATGGGGTGAGACCCACCACCACCCTGGAAGGGTTGGGCAAGCTTCGGCCGGTCTTTGCCGCCAACGGCTCTGTTACGGCGGGAAATTCCTCCCAGACCACCGATGGGGCAGCCGCCACCATCATTGTCAGTGAAACAGCCTTAAAAGATATGAATCTTACCCCGGTTGCCAAGGTCAAATGCTATACCACCGTGGGGTGCAAGTCCGATGAAATGGGAGTAGGCCCCCTCTACGCTATTCCCAAACTTCTGGATCTGGCCGGATTAAAAATAGATGATATCGGTCTTTTTGAATTGAACGAGGCCTTTGCCTCCCAGGCCCTCTATTGTGCAAGGGAATTAAAGATTGATATGTCCCGTGTCAATGTCACCGGCGGGGCCATTGCCCTGGGCCATCCTTTGGGATGCAGCGGTGCAAAGCTGTGTGCCACCCTTCTGGCCAACATGAAACGCCTTGGGGTGAAATACGGGGTGGAATCCATGTGCATAGGCGGGGGAATGGGAGCAGCCGCATTGTTTGAACTCTGTGATGATTAACCAGGACCGGCCCTCACTTGCTTGACATCTAGGACAAAAGGATTCCCGGCGCCCCGCAGATTTATATCATAGACGGGGCACCGGGAATACCCCTGGATTATACTTACTTTTTTGAGAATCAAGGATAAACCAGAACATATATGGTTGACAAATCCAGGCACGGCAAACCATATCTCTTTATCCAAACCTAATTTGGAGGTGTTTATGAACCTAGTGGAATTGGCTGATCAAAATTATGAAAAATTTGGTGAGGTTACCAAATTCATTTATGAGGATCAAAATTATTCAAACCTGCGGCTCACTTCCTCTTCCAACCGCCTGGCCAATGCATTGATAGATCTCGGGATCAAACCCGGCGAAAAGGTTCTGGTAAAGTTAATGAACTCGCCTGAAGTTGTGATCAGCTACCAGGCAATTTTACGAGCCGGGGCCATCATTGTTCCGGTGACGTACAGCCTCGGGCAAAATGAACTGTTCCACATTATAAAAAATTCCAAAGCCTCTGCCATTATCACTGAAAAATTATTTCTGGACGGGGTTCACCAGGCCGGAGATGAGATCGACACCTTAAAGCATATCATTGCCATTGACGGAGAGAACAGCCCCGACACCATTGACTACCACCCCCTGATTTCCAGATATCCGGACAGGGCTCCCAATGTTGATATTTCAGATGATTCCCTGGCCGTTATTTTATATACTTCCGGCACAACAGGTGTTCCCAAGGGAGTGATGCTGACCCACAAAAATCTGTATACCAATGCCCATAGTATTTTCGACATGGAGCCGGACCGGGATCAGAATACCGTCAGCCTTTTTATTTT
>PIVS01001223.1 GCA_003353855.1 Desulfobacteraceae bacterium | reverse complement strand
GCCATATTTTCGTTATGTAAGAATAACGGGGGGTATATGTCATGCAAAAAATAAAGAAACAAACTTTTTGTGGACGTGATTTTTCAAGCGAAGATATAACACTGATTCAGGATATTGTTGGTACCTTTGGTGGTATCAGCCGTCGTGAGCTCGCGCATACAGTATGTGAGCTGTTGGAATGGAAGCGCCCTAATGGTCGTCTTAAAGCCAGAGAATGCGGAGATTTGTTGGACCTTTTGGAAGCCAAAGGTTCTCTAAGCCTACCAGAGAAAAAGCGGAAAGGTTATACTGGTCTCCATAAAATTGTTCCAAACACTCCGATCAAACAGGCCAACAGCAGCCTTAAAGGCAGTGTGGAAGATTTTGTTCCCCTTGAGGTCCAACGGGTCCAAAATCGAGAACAAAGGGAACTGTTTAAGGGGCTCGTCGGCAGGTATCACTATCTGGGATACGCAATGCCATTTGGGGCGCGCATACAGTATCTGATTTACGTAAACCGGCCACAGCGGGAGGTGGTGGGTTGTCTCCAGTTTTCAAGTCCT
>PIVS01001222.1 GCA_003353855.1 Desulfobacteraceae bacterium | reverse complement strand
GGCCCGCAATGTGTGCAGTGGAATCCGTCCTTCTTTGTACCATTCGGTTCTTGCCATTTCAGCACCACCCAAACGGCCGGCACAGATAATTTTGATTCCCTTGGCTCCGAATCTCATGGCAGTGGAAACACTGCGTTTCATCGCCCGTCTAAAGGCAATCCTTCTTTCCAATTGCTGGGCAATATTTTCAGCCACAAGCTGAGCATCAATTTCAGGCCTTCTAACCTCTTTGATGTCAATCAAAACCGCCGGTTCGATCATGTTTTCAAGCTCTTTTTTGAGCAATGCAATTTCAGACCCTTTTTTTCCGATAATGATACCGGGTCTTGCTGCAAACACACGAAGCCTAATCTGCTTTGAAAATCGTTCGATTTCTATTTTTGATATGCCTGCATGAAAGAGTTTCTTTTTCAAAAATTTTCTTACTTTGAAATCTTCTTCAACAAAAGAAGCATACTCTTTGTCTGCATACCATCTAGAATCCCATGTCCTGATGATGCCTAATCTTAATCCGGTAGGATGTACTTTCTGGCCCAAGCCTTT
>PIVS01000717.1 GCA_003353855.1 Desulfobacteraceae bacterium | reverse complement strand
CGATCCGGCTGATAGGCCAGTCTCATTGTTACGCTTTGTCCCTCATGGACCCGGTTCTGCTCATATTCAAAAATATGGGCCTCCACCCAGACCGTGGAGAGATCGGATATGGTAAAAAGACTGGCCCCGGGTTTGACAAAAGCGCCCTCGAGTACATTTTTTTGGGTCACAACACCCTGGAAGGAAGATCGTACCTTCAAACTTTTTTGGATCGTTCCGTTCTTTTCAATGGCCTCAATTTCTTTATCTGCAATATCAAAATAGGAGAGCCGCTTTCTGGCCGAGGCCAACAACTCTTTGTTAAGGGAAGTTTTGTTTTGTTGATAATTTTGAAAAACAGAGAGATATTCTTCCTGGGAAGCCAGCAGGGAGGGAGAATAAATTTCATACAAAGGCTGACCCTTTTCCACAAAAATCCCCGTGTAATCGGCATAAAGCTTTTCAATCCACCCGCCGGTCTTCTGGCTGACAATACCGATGCGTGTTTCATCATAGGTGATATGGCCATAGGTTTTGATGGTGTGTTTCAAGGAACCTTTTTCCACGGGTTTGGTTTTAAGCCCCATGTTCTGCTCCACCACCGGATCAATCTTAATATCCACTCCCCCCACCAGTTCATCCTCATAGACCGGCACCAGATCCATACCCATCTTGCTTTTTCCAGGTTCATCGTAGATCTCCATGGGATCCATGGGAGCCCGCCAATAGATAGCCTTTCTTTCGCCACCTCCTGGTTTTTCGGCTAGTTTTCCGCTGGGGTTTTCCAGGGCCTGACTTACCTTGGACTGGCTTGCATCGGCCACGTCCGGGGCAAGGGTATCGGGAAAATACTTTAGCATTCCAATTATGCCTGCCCCGGTTACCAGGGCAGTGATAACAATGGTCGTCAATATAATTCGTATGGTATTATTTTTATTTGTCATTATTTTTTTCCCTAAAAATGGTTAATTTTACAAGGTTTTTCCCAGCTTCTTTTCAAGGGCGGCAATGGATCTACCAAGACCACTGTGTTTTTTGGCTATTGTCAGTTTTACCGTGAGCCAAAAGGTATAGGAGTCAATTGCCTGGGAAAAGGGAATGGATCCTGATTCATACTCTCTTTCAGACACATCCAGGGCCGATTTTGACAGGGGCAGTATTTTCTTTTCATACAAGACAAGTTCCCGTCTGTTTTTATCCACCAGAAACCAGGCATCCCGCACCATTCTGTCCGTGGCATTTTCTTCCCTGGTACGGGTTTCTTTCAGGCTTAACAGACTTTGTCTTGTCTGGTTCAACCAGGGTTCACTCAGGCCATACCAGGGTTTTTGGGGTTGGTTGTTTTTCATCGATGCCATGGTTTTTTCAGCAAATCCACCCTTTGGAGCTGCAGTTCCCACAGTGGTGACAATATCGTTTTCATATTGGGACAACCCTAAGGTAAAGGGCTCCTGGATCATGGCCTCAGCCATTTGGATCATATAATTAATTTTACCGATCCTGTGCTTGATAACCTTTAATTCCTGGCGGTTTTCCCTGGCAATGGGATAAAGGGATTCAGGTTCATTAACTTTTTTGTGGGCATCTGCTTTGCCTGTTTTACCCACCCTGGTGGTATTGGGAAGGTTTAAAAGTTCAAGGAATCTGGCTTCAAATGTTTTCCGCCTGGAAGCCAGTGTGATGAGATCTTCCTTGAGTATTGCCACTTTGATATTGATTTTAATGACGTCCTGAAAACTGGTTTTACCGCTTTTGTATAATATGGTGGCTACATCCCTAAGGCGTTCAAAGGCATCAATGGTTTCAGCAGTAATTATAACGGATTCATCCACCAGAACCAGATCCCAATAGGTTGTACGGGTCTGGGTGATCACATCCTTTTGGACTATATTCATTCGTTCAATGGCAATGGCGACCTGCTCTTGGATTATTTTTCCTTTCAGGGAAGTGAGCCCTGGAAAAGGCCAGCCCTGTTTAATGCTTGTCTTCATGGAAACAGGGCCTGCTTTGTTGTTTATCCCCTTTGTAAACCCATCATATTGCTTTAGGATATCATCCAGTCCCATGATCTGGTCATAGGACAATAGTTCTGCCACAACCTTTTTTTGGGCGGCAAGCACGGCGGGATTGCGCAATGCGGAAAGGATCTCTATCTCCTTTAAAACAACGTTTTGGCCGATCCGGGAACCTATGGCCAAAGAATCAGAGGATAGATCAACCAGTTTTGCGTACATGGCAGGATCATAATAGGATAAAAAC
>PIVS01001221.1 GCA_003353855.1 Desulfobacteraceae bacterium | reverse complement strand
AATAGCCGTTTTCTGGTGCTGGCACCCATCAAAAATTTAGCAAGCATGATGCTCTCTTGTACCCTGGGGGAACTGAGAGGAGATTGGAAACAACAATATGGTCTTAAGCCTTTGCTGGTTGAGACACTGGTAGACCGGCAACGGTTTCACGGCGGGTGTTATCGGGCGTCCAACTGGATAGAATTGGGAAAGACTGTCGGCAGGGGTCGGATGGACAGGGCTCACAAGCCCAATGAAGCCCAAGTAAAGACCATATTGGTATATCCGTTGGTAAAAAATGCTGTACACCAGCTTAAAAAGGGAGGCAGCTAAACATGACCGCAGCGTTGACCCTCTCAATTATGGAATCTTCCTATGACTATGATCAGGGACAGCAATATTTTGATAGCATCGTGAGCTTTTTTAATTCCGAGGAATGTCACTCAATGACGCTAAGTGGACTCGAACGTGACCTTGAACAAAAAGGACGGGAACTGATGCGCATTCTGCTTCAGGAGTACCTCGATAAACTCAGCCCCAGCCTTCGCGAACAAACTGTCCTTG
>PIVS01000181.1 GCA_003353855.1 Desulfobacteraceae bacterium | reverse complement strand
CGCTGTCCCTGATCCCGTATCTCACCCCGTCAAACCGGGCAAGATTTGAACTGGCTTCACAGGGGGCTATGATATAGTAGGCTGCCACCACATATTGGGTATGGGGCAGGGATATCTCAACAATTTCAACCCCCAACTCTTCAAGAACCTTTTTGGACCGGTCAAACATGGCCGACACCTCGGGATCTATTCCCTCCACCCCAAGATATTCTTTAGGGATTCCGGCCTTCATTCCTTTAAGGGAGTTGGTTTCAAATTGTTTAAGGGCCTGGGTAAAATCCGGCACATCCTTCCTGGCACTGGTGGAATCTTTGGGATCGTTGCCGCAGATCAAATTCATCATCATGGCCGCATCTCTAACATCCCGGGTGATGGGACCGATCTGATCCAAAGAAGAGGCATAGGAAACAAGACCGAAGCGGGAAACCCTGCCATAGGTGGGTTTCAACCCCACCACTCCGCAATGGGAAGCAGGCTGGCGTATGGACCCTCCTGTATCGGTTCCAAGAGCCCCGCAGCAGAACTGGGCAGCAACAGCTGCTGCTGACCCGCCGCTGGATCCGCCGGGCACATACTCCTCATTCCAGGGGTTTCTGGTAATCTTGAAAGCGGAATTTTCAGTGGAAGACCCCATGGCAAATTCATCCAGGTTGGCCTTGCCGATGAGAACAGCATGCTCTTTTTTTAATTTTTCCACAACCGTGGCATCATACCGGGGAACAAAGTTGCCCAGTATTTTTGAGGCACAGGTGGTTTTCACCCCGCAAGTGCACAAAAGATCTTTCAAGGCAATGGGGATACCGGTAAAGGTCGCCTGATTACCGTTGGCAATCTGCCCATCGGCCAGCCTGGCCTGGGCCAGGGCGCCCTCTTTGTCCACGGTGATAAAGGCGCCGATTCGGTCATCATACCGGTCTATCCGGTCAAGCAGCGCCTGGGTCAGCTCAAGAGAGGAGATTTTACCCTGGGATAGAAGTTCTTGGGCAGTTGCCATGGTAAGCGTATGTAAATCCATTCAATTTGTTCCTTATGTATAGATGCGGGAAAGTTAAATATCGACTTATTTTACAACCCGGGGCACGGTGTAAAAATCTTCATCCCGCTCCGGCGCATTGGCCAGGGTCACGTCGGGTCCCGGGGATACCACACAAACATCTTCCCTTAATACATTATTTAAAAATGCAGCACCAGAGGATGGACTCACCCCTTCCACATCGACATCCTTGAGCTTATCAATATAGTCCAGAATATGGCTTAATTGTCCGGACAGCGTCTCTTTTAACGGGTCATCAATATCCAGCCGGGCAAGGTGGGCAATCTTTTCAACTTCATCCGTTGATATCTTCATCATTATTCCTTCTTTATAATCATTGCGTCAATTTTGGCTTGTTTTAATTTTCCAACATACAGGCGTGCTGCATCCCGGGTCGCAAAGGACCCCACCCGTACCCTGTACCAGGTAACACCCTCTTTTTTTCCCAGGGTTCGGTAGGAAGCAAATCCTTTTTTTTCCAGAATAGCCATCTGGGTGACAGCATCGGCAAATGATTTGTAGGCCGCAACCTGAATGGTATACATCCCAGGTGCCGGTTTCACCCCTGCCGGGGATTTGCCTGTTTTTGCCGGCAATTGTTTTTCTTTTTTTGTTATGACCTTTGCAATAACCACCCTGTCCTTGGACGGGGTATCTTTGGGGGCATACCCGCTATCCTTTAAAAGGGATTTGTTTAAAGCGGCCTTGTTGAGGGTGGCTGCTTTCAAGCTGGTTTTAACCGGGATCCGGGCAGCTGCAGGCAGCTGGATCTGCCCTTCCTTTTTGGGGATGATCTCATCGGGGTTATTTTTTTTCCCTTTCACTTCCTGCCGGACCGGTTTATTAAGGGCATCATAGAACTGAAGATCCATTTTCTCTTCGGGTTCATCCCCCTTTTCAAACTCCCCGACAATGGTTTCCAGACGTTTATGGAAGTCTTGGGTATCAAATCGAACAGGAGAAGTTCCCCTCCCGACCATGATGCCCAAAAAGAACATCCACCCCCCCACAAACAAATAAACTGCGTATCTTAAAATCACCTTAAAAGCCAGCATGGCCCTACATTCTTTCCGGAGCTGAAACACCCAGAAGAGAAAGACCATTCCGGATGACTTTTTTAACGGCCAGAACCAGAGAGAGCCGGCCTCGGGAAAGCGCCTTGTCTTCTGTTATCACCTTGTGTTTATTATAATATCCATGAAATGCAGACGCAAGGGACATCAAATAGGTAAATATTACATGGGGGTGAAGGGTATCGGCACTTTTTTCAACCTGCTCCCTAAACCCGGCCAAAATTTTAATCAGGTTGATTTCTTCGGGTGCCGCCAGCAGCCCAAGACCCTCTCCCTTTTTAAAATCAATTTCATCAACTAACCCCTCTTCCCGGGCCTTTAAAAGAATCCCTGTAATTCTGGCATGGACATACTGCACATAGTACACCGGGTTATCAGAATTTTTCTGTTTTGCCAGCTCAAGATCAAATTCCAGACCAGAATCGTAGCTGCGGCTCAAAAACATGAACCTTGCCGCATCCCTTCCCACCTCATCGACAATGTCCTTGAGGGTGACAAACTCCCCGGACCGTGTGGACATCTGAACAGGCTTGCCCCCCCGCACCAGGTTGACAAGCTGAACAAGAATCACCTCAAATTGTTCGCTTTTTCTTCCTGATGCAACCACAGCGGCATCAATTCTTTTAATATACCCGTGGTGGTCTGCCCCCCACACATCAATAACCCTGTCAAAGCCCCGCTCATATTTTTCCTTATGATAGGCAATATCAGAGGCAAAATAGGTGGTAAGCCCGTTGTTCCTGACAACCACCCTGTTTTTTTCATCCCCGAAATCTTCGGTACGGAACCAAAGCGCCCCCTCATCTTCATAGATCAAATTTTCTGCCGTAAAATCTTCAATGGCCTTTTGCACACGATTTGAATCATAGAGACTCTGTTCGCTGAACCACTGATCAAAAAGAACACCAAAGTCTGCAAGATCCGACTTTATCCCGCCCAGAATTTGATTGGCAGCAAACTTTGCACACCGGGGGATGGCTGTTGCTTCATCCTGATTGGAAAAGTCATTTCCCTCTTTTTCAATCAGATCCCTTGCAAGATCCTTAATATAATCACCTTTGTAACAATCATCGGGAAATTCAATTTTTGTGCCTTCCATTTCCTGAAGCCTAAGCCACACAGAGGTGCCAAGGGTTCGAATCTGCCGGCCTGAATCATTGATATAGTATTCCTTCTGAACATCAAACCCTGCAAAGGTCAGAATATTTCCCACAGAATCCCCAACAGCGGCCCCCCTTCCATGCCCAACATGGAGCGGCCCCGTGGGATTGGCACTGACAAATTCCACCTGAACTTTTTGCCCTTGGCCCATGTCCGAAGCCCCGAACCTCTTGTCCCGTTCAAGGATAGTATCCACCACAGGATGCCATGCTGCATTGGAAAGAAAAAAATTGATAAAACCCGGCCCTGCCACTTCAATTTTTTCAATATGATCAATTGAATCCATGGATTCCATGGTTGAAACAAGAATTTGGGCAATCTTTTTCGGTGCCATCTTCTGGATACCCGCCGACGACATGGCAAAATTGGTTGAAAAATCCCCCTGGGAATCGTGTTTCGGCGTTTCGATGTCCATACCGGGAATCTGCCCCGAGGGCAGCTCCCCCTGTTCAAAGGCTTCTTGGGCAGCCCTGAGGACAATCTGTTTAATTTTAGTTTTCATAGTAATTTTAATTCTCGTGTTCAGAGGTATCTTCAGGGGTAAATCTCGGGGTATCATCTTCAGAATCGATTTCTTTCATCTCATCTTCTTTTGTATCACCATCTTCTTCCAGCAAGGCATCCAGCTCTACATCATCATCTTCAAGAACAAATTCTTCTTCACCGGGGAATGCTTCAATATCATTATATTCAATAATAAGTTTTTCCTCTGCCTCATCCTTAAGGAAAGCGACACTGCCGTCAAAAAGCTTCACAGCCATATCCCTGGCAGGGAAAAAGCTTCGTCTTCTAAGCAGGGATAAAAATACCTCCACCCCTTCTTTGGATGCCTGGGTCATTTCTTCCAGACTATATTCTTCTTCATGGAGCAGCAGAACAACACCCGGGTCAACTTCACTGGACTCCAAAATTGTAAGAACACCATCCTTAATATTCTTTTCAAACCTGATTTTCTGTTTCATTTATCATCTCCTGTATATATCATTAACCTAAAACTTCTTAATATAGCTCAACCATTCTTCCTGTCAATCATTTAAAAACTTAAGTTAAGTGTTGACCGAACCGAATTAAGGTGCTATAAAATCCTGGTTAAATTCGGAGGAGTGACTGAGTGGCCGAAAGTGGCGGTCTTGAAAACCGTTGACCTTAACGGGTCCGTGGGTTCGAATCCTACCTCCTCCGCCAACCCTTATAGCACGGGGCTGTGAGTGTCATCACCATGTTTTGCTGCTTAATTAGGTACTTATCAGGTACTTAATTAGGCACTACAGGAGGATGACATTTTGTATTTACAGCTCCGTGGATCGACGTATTACTTCCGCTATAATATTCCACCTCAATACCGACACGTCCTTGGATGGTCAATCGTACGCCCCCTCTGTTCATGCCCTGTGATCAGCGACACCATTGCCAATACCCTTGGACAAAACCCAAGGAAAAGCATGCCCTATTCCCTTGACGATACTACCATAAAACAACTCGTTGACAAATACATCAAACAAACCCTGGAAACCATTGACCATTATATCAACACCGGGGAAGCCGTTAGCAGAGATGTCGCCCAGGCAGGCATAGAAGCTATCCAACTCCAGCAAACCGAACATGAAGAGGCCCTATCTATAGCACACAGGGACAACAGGACTATGATAGGCTCAACCTTGAGCGCATTTTTGCGTTGGACGGCCGGAAATTCAGCACTCCTCAGTCAAGATCCTACAACTCATTCAAATAGACACCCTTTATTTCACTGGGCTGGACACAAAGATATTCCAGGGTTTGCCGCTGCGTACTGTGATTGAAGCATTGCATCAGCGTGGGAATGTCCACATTAAAGGCCACCCGTCGATGGTATCCCCAGGTCTTACGCAATGTATGACCGGCATAGTTACCCTTGAGGTTGATCGCCTTGCACCATCCTTTGACCAGCCTGGACACACTGGGAACGGTCAGGACAGCCCCTCTTTGGCTCTTGAATAGATGGTCACCATCCTTGTATGGAAGGGTCGGAAGGTCGGCACGGGGGGAATGGATTGGCCAGTCTATACATCATACCCCTTCAGAAATTTGTGTGGAATTTTACGATGGATTTAACCCCTAAATAAAAAAGCAGGACCAACTCAACGCTGACCCTGCTCTTTATTGAACAACACTACTATTAGCTTTTCTTTCTGGATACCCCTGCGAGACCAAGAAGACCAAGACCAAAGAGCATCATTGTGGCTGGTTCGGGGACTGGTGCTCCTCCGCTTTGATCACCCCTCAACACGACATTGTCAATCTGAGCATATTCACGACTTGTACTCACGTCAGTATGGAACTTAAATTTAACGATGTCTTGATTTTCCACCAAAGATATGGGCCCTAAACTTACCGATGCGAAACCTGATCCGCTCAGCGATTGTGTCCACTCTTTAACCCAATCACCACCACCTACCTTGAAAGATACATACAATTTATCAGAGGACTCTGTATTTTCAGATGCCGCCCAGTCAAAATCCAAGTATATGTTCGTCCATCCCGCCAAATTGTCGATCTGTTTCGCAGCAGCGTCATTTCCTATCCACTGCCAATCCCTAAGTCTTAACGTATTGTTCCAGATTGCTACGTCATCAAAATCACCTTCGTTCTCTACCCAACCATTTCCTACGTCATTGCTGTTAGAACGGTTAAAGTCATCAGAAAAAATAGTTAAAGCATTGGCCATGCCTGTTACTGAGAACATTAAAAAAATTCCTAAAATCAAACCACCAAATTTTCTCATCTAAAATCTCCTTTAATTTCAACGGCAACCTGGCTATCTCCCCTTGAGACCCTTTGGCTTTCCGCCCCTGCTTCACAACAGGTTTGACATTATCATTACTACAGAGTAATTAGCAATAAAGATGCCATGACTTACCATCAAACAAAATGAAAAGGCAACAATTCGTTTTAGTAGAAGATCCATAAGGCCAACTAAATGCTATTCACCGAATAAAAGAAATTCATGCAGATATTAGGAAATTAATTTCATGTTTTATGTAAATAATGTAATACTTAGGGTGTATCTTGTGAACACAATAGGGGCGGATGATATAACCAATCTGGTCTTTGATTCAATAAGCATCAATTGTTAGGACAGCATCCAAGCACCTAGGCCCAAGTTCGCCATTGGGACAATCTGAATAAGTACATCCTAATCTTATCAGCTATATGAATTAAGACGATTTAATGATTGACAATCAGATCCCCTTTTGGTAAAAGATCCTCCTGTATCAAGTGGGTACTAATCGAGGTACTTAATTGGTACTTAATCAGGATGATCAGGAGTGGGAACATAGGGTTTACAGGCGTTTTAAGCGAATCCTACCTCCTCCGCCAACACATACGGAGAAATGACCGAGCTGGCTGAAGGTGCTCGCCTGCTAAGCGAGTGTATGGGGAAACTTGTACCGAGAGTTCGAATCTCTCTTTCTCCGCCATACAAAACATTATTGGGAATTTTAAGCCTAGGCTTGAAGTTCCCTTTTTTGTTTTGTGACTGTTATCTGATACAGAAGCTGATACTATTTTTAAAGAGCCTAAAAAAAGAGGGCGCCTTTTTCCACTTTTCACGATTTAAAAATCGAAGAAGGTTTAAAACCCATGCCCCCCTGTTGGACAGTGAACAAAATGGCATCTATAAATACGGCATCATTGAAGCAAAATCAAAATGGACAAAGCTGAAAATACTATTAACCCTTCTCTACTAAAAGACAACCCATTGTCAACCCGGGGTTGTCCGATCATCTAACCCCGGGGCTTTGAGAAGGGAAAAAACAAGCAAAGAATCTTCCAGACCCTTAAGCATCACAGGCCCCAGCCCGTAAACCGGCCACAACCCATGGATCATTTTTTGGGTATCCTCACCAATGAGAATATCCCCCCCCTTGGCATAATCGGAAAGACGCGAGGCAATATTGGTAACTGATCCGCTGGCCGTATAGGTCATGCGGGTATCCAGAGAACCTGCAAACCGTGTCATCCCCACAAGGGCAGACCCGGAATTGATGCCGATATTCACATCAATGGGGTCCATTCCCTCTGCCAGGGACTGATTTATGGTCCGATTCCGTTCGGCAATCTCAAAGGCCGCCTTTACCGAATTTATGGCATTGGTTTTTGCATCATGGTTCTTAAAAATAATCATGAGGGCATCACCGGCTGTTTCATTGATATCCCCGTGGGACCGGTGAATGGGATCCACAAAACTGGAAAACATTTTTTCAATAATCTGGTTGACTTCGGTCTCGGGACGGCTGATTGAAAGACGGGTATAGCCCTCCAGGTCAAGAAAAAGAACGCTTATATCCTTACGTTCCTTTTCCCGGGTTAAAAGATCGGGATTTTTATTAACCATATGCCTAACCGATTCCGGAACAAAGGGAGACAAATTGGCCAGCATCCTGCTGATGCGGATTTTCTCCTGGGTCATCTCCCATTGGCGTTTGGCATTCAAAATGATGGCTCCCAGAATGTCGGCAAAATCTCTTATGAGAAAAAAATCCCTCCGGGTATGCCGGGTCAAGGGCTGGATCACCACACTGACGGCGGCAAGAACCCTTCCTTCCACAAACACGGGCATGGCATATTCAGGTCCCACGGCCACCAGGGAATTATCAACCCTTTTCACAGGTTCGCTCTGGGACACCACCACGGCTTTTTTCCTTTCAATGGCTTTTTTAATCGCAGGCCTGTCCCGTTTACATGACTGGCAGTCCACGGGCCGTTCATACAAAGCACATTGCAGGGGACTTGTATATTTCTGGGCCTCGGGATCCAGCAAAAGGATGCAGACCTCCATGGCATTGGGAACCTGGGCCCGAAGCTCTTCCCTTACCTTTTCAATGATCTCGTTGACCTCCAGGAGGGGGACAATCTTTCTGATCAGACTCTGCTGAGCCCGGAACCTTTCCTTATAATATCTATCCATATAATATCCGTCTCTATAATTCCCATCTGCGTAAAACCCATAGGTTTACTTATTTACCATAAAGGATACCATAATTTACAAATTAAGTGGATCCCAAAAAATTCCCCGGCAAAAAAGGATGAAACACCCCAGGGGCCCGGCGGGCTACCATGATGCGCCTCCCCTTACCGGTTGCCGTTTAAACCGCTTTTACCCTTGACATAAAATTTAAGGAAGTTTATATCCTTCTAACAATTATGAATGTCGTTTACTAATATATATATAGTAGAGAAAAATGAACACAAAACAAACGCTCAAAAAAAACAAGAACCTTATTTTAAAAGAATGGTTCAAGGCCACCATTAATACCTACCCCAAAGACAGCGCCAGAATTCTGGGAAAAGATGCCAACCGGTTTGATAACCCCGTGGGTGCAATCACCCGGGAAAGCCTGGAAAACATCCTTGATCTTCTATCGGATAAGTATACACAAGAAACCCTTGAAAAAGCTCTGGATCCCGTTATCCGGATCAGAGCGGTCCAGGCATTCACCGCCGCAGAAGCGGTCAGCTTTATTTTTGCCCTGAAAAAAATAGGGGATGAGGTTTTGGATGAGTCCCTTCTCCGGCAATTTGACCAAATGGTGGATGGGCTGGCCCTTGCCGGATTCAACAAGTTCATGAAATGTAAAGAAGAAATATTCCTTTTAAAGTCAACTGAAAGCAAAAGACGCGTTCACAGGGCCTTTGAAAGGGCAGGTTTAGTAGCAGAGCTTACGGAAGAAGACCTTCTTGGCTCTAAAAAATCTTAACATGTATGACAAAATTTAGGTTTGTCATACAATAATAACGAGGTGGTTATAAGATGAATCAAAAGTACTTGATCCCCCTTACAACTGTTTTTCTGCTTTTCCTAGTGGCCTACACAGGGGTTGAGGGAGCAGGACTTCAGTGGTTCTTTGGGATAGTATTTCCCTACCTAGCGGTTATTGCCTTCCT
>PIVS01001220.1 GCA_003353855.1 Desulfobacteraceae bacterium | reverse complement strand
ATTGACCGATATTTCAGGGCAGAGCCGGGGATTTCCCTGCTAATCGAAGACCAGGACACACGGGTTCTGTTTGACACCGGGTATTCAGATCTTTTTTTAAGCAATGCCACAAAAATGGGTAGGCACCTGGACCTTCAACTCAGTCAAACCCCGGTGCACCTGGGACCGAGACTGGTTTTTCTGGGAGAGATCCCCCGGGACAACTCCTTTGAAGGCAAGATGACCTTTGGGAAAAAACAGGGACACCAGGAGCCGGACCGGGTCATGGATGATTCAGCACTTGTTTATAAATCCCAAAGGGGACTGGTCATCATCACCGGCTGTTCCCATGCCGGGATCTGCAATATCATTGCCTACGCCCAAAGGGTCTGAAATGAAAAGAGGGTGGCCGATATTATCGGGGGGTTCCATCTGCTGAACCCGCCAAAAGAACAGCTGGCAGGCACCCTTAACTATTTTGAAAGACTGGGTCCCGATGCTGTCCATGCCTGCCACTGCACCGATCTTGAATCAAAGATTGCCCTGTCCCGGGTGGCCAACCTCA
>PIVS01000716.1 GCA_003353855.1 Desulfobacteraceae bacterium | reverse complement strand
TTTCCGAGATTAAAATCAGGGAAATATGGAAGGCACCAGGCCTCATCAGGAGCCTTTAAAGAAGGTTTTAAAAATGGGAAGAATACTCACATAAACAAAGGAGTTACCAGTAGTGGAACCGGGATTTCCGGACTTTTGGCGGGTTGATCTGTTTGAGCAATTCGGATCGAATTTGAGGCATGATGGCCCGGGCCGGTTTTAAAATAAGACACCCATATGGTGGTATCTGCTCTGATATGATATGATGGCCTGATACATTTAACAATAAGGAAGGCCCATGTCAAAGATAATAAATCCCTGGAAACTTGCGGGAAAGTCCCTGAAAAAAAGTCAAGAACGATCCTCCTCCAGACAATCCCATCCCTTTTTGGCCCAGGATCCAGAAGCTGTGGTGGGGCAGTTCCACGACCTGCCCGTGGAAAATTTCTCCGATTACGGGGTCTATTTAAGCTTTGGCCGGGATCGGGTACTTTTGCCCAATAAATACGTGCCCGAAGACATTTTTGTGGGCGAGAAGATCCGGGTCTTTATCCACACCGATTCCGAGGACCGGCCCGTGGCGACCACCCTGGAACCTGCCGGCGTGGTGGGGGATATCGTGGGCCTCAAAGTTAAGGACACGGCTGCCTTCGGCATCTTCATGGACTGGGGCCTGGAAAAAGATCTTCTGGTTCCCCGCAGCGAACAGCAGGGCCGGATGGAACTTGGTGAAACCCATCTGGTGAAGATCTGTCTGGATGAATCCACCCACCGGATTTACGGGACCACCCTGATGACCCAACTTTGCTCCGGGGAGCCTCTGGCTCTTGCTGCCGGAGAGGTTGTGGACCTTATCATCCACAGCATTACCCCCATTGGCTATACTGCCCTCATCAACCACACCTGCCCGGGGATGCTCTATAAAAACGAAACCTTTGAAGACCTGTCCATCGGGGATCGGTGCCTGGGATATGTCCTCCGGATCCGGGAGGACGGCAAAGTGGACCTGACCCTGAAACAGCCGGGATATGCCTCGGTGGAAGGATCGGCCAGGAAAATCCTGGAGGTTTTGGAGGCCAATGACGGATTCAGCCCCTGCCACGACAAAAGCAGTCCTGAAGACATTCAAGCCGCATTTTCCATGAGCAAAAAGGAATTCAAGCGGGCCGTGGGCAGCCTTTACAAACAGGGCCGTATTACCCTGCACAAGGCCGACGGGATCCGCCTGAAATAATGGACACCAGGCATCCTTAACTAAAACAATAACTGAAGCTGATTTATCCCATTTTATAGCCATAACAGGTGATATGAATCCTCTCCATGTGGATAAAGCCTTTGCTGAGAAAACATTTTTTGGCCGGCGCATTGCCCATGGTATGTTATCAGCATCATTGTTTTCAACTATGGTTGGTATGCATATCCCTGGTTTAGGTGCCATTTATAAATCCCAGACTTTGGAATTCCTGGGTCCAGTTTTTATTGGTGACACTCTTTGCGCCTGGTTTGAAATTGTGGAGATTGATCGGGAGAAAGAAGAGATTGCTATAAAAAGCTGGATTGAAAATCAAGATGGTGAAGTTGTGATTCAGGGTAGGGCGGTTGCTGGTTTGTTAAGGGGCATGAAGGAATAATCGGACTAAAGTTTCTGTGTCAAACCTGCCCCAGCCTAAACCAATGATTATACAGATTTGGATAACCTCTTAATTTTTGATATTTAGCAGGATAACCCGACAAATTGAATTATATCTGCCCTCAATCTTCAATCCCTATTTCTTTAGACCACAATTTCCATCCCTCGTCAGTCAATGATTGTGGAGCCTCGAGATATAAGAGTTCATCCATGTTTATTATTATTTCTTCATTGTCATCATCAGGAAAACTGATATAATTACCTGCAAATTCTGGCCCGTTTTCTAAACAATTAAAACAATCATACAATTGTAGGGGTTCTGTCGTTGATGGGACCTCAATATATTCATTTCGTTCTTGAAAAAGAATTTTTATTGGCCCCCTATATACTGTTGAATCCTCGACATAATGGGAAATTTCTTCAAGGATATTTACCGCTTGAATTTTCTTTAAATTAACAGCAATGCGTTTCCCATCAATTGTGTCACACGAAAAAAAATGATGAACCTCCTCGTCTCCTTCGACATTAACGGTATTATTTCTAAACCTATTCCACTGCTTTTCTCTCAGCTTAATACCAAGTTCTTCTTTTGTGCCACGGAGGTATACTCTCAGGTAAAAAGTTACGTTTGG
>PIVS01000715.1 GCA_003353855.1 Desulfobacteraceae bacterium | reverse complement strand
TTCAACACCTGGCCCACGTCCGGGGCATCCGGCGGGGTGAAAGTATAAGTTTTTACCGCCTTGGCTTCCGGGTCCATATAAGTAATTTCACAAGCTTTATAAACGTCAAAGGTTTTTGTAGTAAAACCATATCTGGAAAAGCCGGTTTCCCCTTTGACCAAATCCGCCACCGGGTCCGCCTGCTCAAAATTGCGGCACTGGAAAACTATTATTTTTTCGTCTGATAATTTTAAGGAAAAATCATTTTCCCGGCAAAGACGATTTAAAAAGGCCAGGTCTGATTCTTCTTTTTGATCCAGCCGGATAAACTCCGGGTTTTCATCTGCCTGGAAAAAGGCCCCCAGGTTATGGGCGGCGGCTATGTCTTCCACAATTGTTTTGAAGGTCAAATTTTCCCAGGCTTTGGATTTTTTAACCCGCTTAAAATCCTTTGCCGTAAGGCTTGAAACGGCCTTTATGGTGACGGCATCCGGGGGGCCTTGGGCGGAAATTTCATCAATGGCAAACGTGCCACATTTCAAAGATTTTGATTTACCATTAATAAAACTTTTTATCTCTGCCGTTAACGTGGCCCCTTTTGTGGGAAACCATGCCCCGGTCCATAAGCCCTGCCGGTTTTCAACCTGAATCTGTAAATCATCGGCCTTTCCGCCCATGTGGTCCGTATAGGAAAAGCCGGTTATATATGGGCTTATGTCCTGGCTTATATCCACCCCGTCATATTTAACGGACAGGGTGGCCTTTCTTATCTCTGCCATGGTGGCACCGGATCTGAATTAATAGGGGTGGTGTTTTTGGGAATGGATATTTTCACCCCAGCGTCAAAAGAATAAACGTCTTTCTGGCTGGGGTTTGCTTCCAAAAGGGCGGGCATCATTTTTTCGTTGTCCAAAACCTTAAAGGCGATAATATCAAAAGTATCCCCTTGGGTTGTGGTATATTCTCTACTCATAAGCCAGCCGCCTTTCCTCTGCCATCATATCTTCCATGGATTCTTTCACCGTTTTACTTGCTTCCGCCATTCCGGCCACAACGGCCTGTTTTACGCCTTTTGCATCAACACCGGGGCCAATATGTATTGTGGGGGAAACGGTTTGAAGTATCCGTGGCCCGCCTTGCCCTTGCTTTGGTAAACGGCGGGCTTTTTCCGCCAATCCATTTGCCTGCCCTCCATTTTCCCTATTGAAAAAGTTATTATTTTTTTCTACTATGGAAGGTTTACCAAAGAACCTTTTATTTGTCGCCCACAAATCAGACACGGGGCTTGTTTTTTTTGCCCCCGGCTGTTCTCCTGGGGTATCAAGCTTGGGAAGATCACCAGAAAAAGCCAGGGGCATATCTCCGGGGGAAATAGGGGCCGCCTGGTCAATACTTGGCTTTTCTTCATCCCCACCGAAAACCCCTTTAAAAAATCCACCGATCTTTTTTAAGACTGAAAATTTATCTATGATTCCGGCTATTTTATCCCACAATTCAAAGAAAAGGTTTTTTAGTGGTTCCCAATGTTTATAAACCTGATAGGCGGCGGCACCAACCCCGACAACGGCGGCACCAATGGCAAGCACTGTGCCAGATATGGGGGCTGTCACCAGGGCAAGGCCAACAAAACCAGCTTTTAACCCGGCCAATATTGGACCAACCAACGCAATGGCCGCACCGATCCCAGCAAACACCGGCCCAATCGTTGCCAGGCCAGCCACGGCAAAGGAAATGGTCGCAACCGCCGCACCCAGGGAAAGGGCCGCAACGGTCAAGCCCCCCACAATGGGAATGCCCCAGGCCAAACTTGTTGCAATTTTATCATGCTTTTTTAACCAAGAAGTTAGGCCCCTGGTCAAATTCGTGGCTGCCGTAAGGGTCCAATTGACGGCGGGCGTTAACTTATCCCCAAACATCCGGGCCAATCCATCCCCGGCGGAAGCAAGGCCCTTTAGGCGGCCAATTTCGTTATCATCCATAATCTTGGCAGTAAGGGCGGCCTTGCCAAGTTTGTGGGCGTTTTTGATTTCTGCGTGATATTTACGGATTCCCTCCGTGCCTTGTTCCATCAAACTTGCGGCGGTTTTAAAATGTTCCTGTCCAAAAATATCTTTTAAAACGGAAGTCTTTTCCGCCGTTCCCATGCCTTCCATGGCGGCGGTTATGTCCCCCAAAACTTCAATAACATTCCGGGCGTTTCCCATTTCATCCCTGGCGTTAACGCCCAGGCTTGCCATTGCATCCTGGCCCGGTCCCTTTGGGGC
>PIVS01000714.1 GCA_003353855.1 Desulfobacteraceae bacterium | reverse complement strand
GCAAAACTGACCCTTCTTCATCATTATGGAAAAATCAAAATGAATCAGAAATATATCAATTACAGCCCATTGGGAACGTCTTTTGATGCAATGCTTGTAAAAAAAGAAAAGATCGGTTCTTCTATAGATGGATTAGATGGATTCATTGTCCAGATTAAAGGCATGGCTTATTTGACCGGTGTTCATCATTTTATAGTCGAAAATACTGACCCCTTTCAACAAGGATTTGTAATGTAATGAAATCAATACCAGATATCATTTTATATAATGGCAATATTCAAACCCAGGATGATAACCAGCCTTTAGCCCAGGCTGTAGCCATATCAGGCAATCAAATTTTAAGCCTTGGATCTGATAAGGATGTTATAAAACTGTCAGGTAAAAACACGCGTATGATCGATCTGAATAAAAGATTGGTGTTACCTGGGTTTATAGATACACACTTTCATTTTTATGAATGGGCAGTCAACTATGACAGTATTGATCTTTCAAGTGCCGTCACCTTTAAGGAAATGGAGAAGGCTGTTGCAGACAAAGCCATGACCCTTGGAAAGGGCAATTGGGTATTGGGCCAGGGATTTAATGAGTCGGAATGGCCAGAAAATAAAATGCCGGACCGTTATGATCTTGATAGAATTGCACCGGATAATCCTGTTTGTATCTGGAGATGTGATCTTCATTTGTCTGTTGCAAATTCTCTTGGCCTAAAGCTTGCCGGGATCAGCTCTGAAAGTCCTGACCCGGAAGACGGAGTGATCGAAAAGGATGACAGTGGGACCCCCACAGGGGTTTTGAAGGAATTGGCCGCCAACTTAATCCGAAATGTTTTGCCTGAACTTTCCAAGGTAAAACTGCTCGAAAATATGCAAAAAGCCATTTCTGATGCCCATAAACTTGGACTGACATCCATTCATGATATCCGGCTAATGGGAGGCCTTGACGGAGCAGATGCGTTAAAAGCATGGCAAAGTCTTGCCCGGGAAAAGAGGCTTTTTATTCGTTGCCACGTGGGCATCCCTGGTGAAATGACGGACCAGGCAATCGATCTGGGGCTTACAACCGGGTTTGGGGGTGATCTGTTAAAGATCGGCTATTTAAAGTTTTTTTCAGACGGTGGTATGGGTGCGAGAACCGGCTGGATGACACAAAAATATCTGGATGCAGGATTTGGAATGCCTCTGACACCGGTGGCGCAAATTGAAAAGGCTGTTGAAAAAGCAGATCAGGCCGGATTGAGCGTTATGGTGCATGCCATAGGAGACAGGGCCAATAAAGAAATCATCGAAATGTTCACGAGGATTGAAAGCCGTGGAAGAACGAAATGTAGCATTCCCCATCGTATCGACCATGTTCAGATGATTTTGCCCGAAGACCTTGAAAAATTGTCACGCCTGAAAAACATGGCTGCTTCCTGCCAACCCAACAATTTAAGTCTTGATATATCAATGATTGACGAATGTGTAGGACCCAGGGGGAAATATGCCTATGCCCTGAAAAGTATTTTAGAAACAGGTATTCCCATGATGCTCAGCTCTGATGCACCCGTGGCTGACCCCAATCCTCTGGCAGGAATTTATTCTGCGGTTACCAGAAAAGAGATGAATCATACTCCTGAAAAAGGCTGGTACATGGAAGAGGCACTCAGTGTTGATCAGGCGGTTAAAGGGTATACAATCACTCCGGCTTTGGCATCCGGGTGTGGTGATCGTGTCGGGTCGATTTCAACGGGCAAACTTGCTGACATGATTGTTCTAGATCAGGATATCTTTAAGATTGACCCGGATGCAATCGCTGATACACAAGTCGATATGACTATTTTTAATGGAAAAATTGTTCATGAAAAATAAATCATCACAGATGACCCTGACATATCTTGAGACGATTTTTGACAGGTCGGCTGATGGGTTGATGATCTGTGATGCTGATGGAGTAATCCTTAAACTCAATAAAGCCGCTGAAATTTTAAACGGGGTAAAGGCATCCGAAGTTCTGGGCAAAGACGTTCGAACCCTTGTGACAGAACGGCAGATTGACAGATCAGCCACCCAGGAAGTCCTTGATACAAAACGCCAGGTCAGTGTGATTCAAACCACACCACGATCCGACTATACCTTGCTGGTGACAGGAACTCCAGTTTTTGATGATCAGCATAATATTGTTTTTGTTGTCGTAAATGAACGTGATATTTCTCTTATCGAAAGCATGAAAAAACAGCTTGCTTTAGCACGGCAGGAATCTGAAAA
>PIVS01001219.1 GCA_003353855.1 Desulfobacteraceae bacterium | reverse complement strand
TCACCATCTGATAATAATGCTGCTGTATAACTCATTGAACTCTTTGATGTTACTAATACATCTGCTATTACCATTTCGTGAAAAGATTTTTCTAATGGTTCATCTAAATGAAATACTAAGTTTTTAAATTGTCTTGAAAAGTTTTTAAATCCACTTTTATCTCCTTGAGAATAGAAATGAAATATACAACATTTGTATTGTTTTTCTATTTTTTTCATTAATTTTATATAATCATTATCAAAGTTTTGTTGTCCTCTATTATCATGAGAATTAACTCTTCTTACATGAACTGCTATATGATTTTTACCTTTTGGAAAATAATGTTCTGTTTGTTCTTTATTTGCCAAATAACTCTTTTTTATTTCTTTTAATGTTTCTGATTTCAAACAAGTTTCAAAATTCATATCTAAAAATCGTTTAAAATTAATAATAGGATGTCTTATTGGTCTATCTTTTTTATTTAATTTTCTTAAATCATCTAATGTTCTATATTTTTTATCAATATTCATTAAATTATTTGTCATTTCTATCCAATTCGGGTCATT
>PIVS01000180.1 GCA_003353855.1 Desulfobacteraceae bacterium | reverse complement strand
CAGGCCTCAAACCGCATGGACACGATTCTCAAACAGGGAACCACCTGTGTGGAAATAAAATCAGGATATGGGCTGGATCTTGACACCGAACTTAAAATGCTCTCGGTCATGGACCGGTTGAACCAGGCCTTTCCCCTGCACATTGAACCAACGTTTCTAGGGGCCCATGCCCTGCCCCCGGAATTCAAGGAAAAACCAGACGCCTATGTAAACCTTGTCACAAAGAATATGCTGCCCAGGGTTAAAGACCAGGGAATTGCCACGGCTGTGGATGTCTTTTGCGAGCACATTGCCTTTTCCAGGAAACAAACCCGAAAAATATTTGAGACGGCTACTGATCTGGGCCTTCGGGTCAAACTCCATGCCGAACAGCTATCTGACATGGATGGGACTTCCCTGGCCGCAGAGTTTAACGCTCTTTCCTGCGACCACCTGGAGTATCTATCTTTATCGGGAGCCCAAAAAATGGCAAAAAAAAATGTCAGCGCCGTCCTGCTGCCCGGAGCCTTCTATTTTTTAAAGGAAAGTCAAAAACCGCCGGTTCATCTCTTCCGGGAACTTGAAATCCCCATGGCTGTCTCAACAGATCTCAACCCAGGCACAAGTCCGGTCCATGACATGACATTGATATTGAATATGGCCTGTCTTCTCTTTGATCTGACCTGCGAAGAGGCTCTGTCAGGGGCAACCCTCAATGGGGCCAGGGCCCTTGGGCTGGACAGGACAAAAGGAAGCCTTGAAATAGGAAAAGATGCTGACATGGTTGTCTGGGATATCAACACCCCGGCGGACCTTTGCTATATTTTGGGCGCAACCCCGGTCAGGATCGTTGTGATCTCCGGAAAAATCCAGTATACAAGGCCTGACAAATTATAGGCTATAACAGATTGGAACCATCCCCTTGTCCGATGGAATTGCAGCCCCCCAAAAACTACAGGCTCCGGCATTTCAATGTTGAAAAGCCTTTACGGATGGATTCTTATTCATTATTATGCCAGCTATCATCAAAATTTTAAAAGAGCCCGGTTATTAGAGTATGCTTTCCACTAAAACAAAATATTCCATTCAGATCGCCCTGATGTTAGCTGTATTTACCTTGGTTTTATTTAGTCTGGTATTTAAACTTATCGGAGAAATGAAAACTGAATCGATCCAAAAAGAAATCGAACAGGTTGAAAAGCAAAGAATAAAAGAAGAATTTATTTCAACTATTGAAGCCCAGTATAAAGAGATACTAAAGCTGTATGAGGCAAAGGAATACAAAAAAGCCATCGAGATTATTAAGGTGTTTAACCGGCATGACAAATCAGATTATAAAGATTTAGCCAAAATAAAAAAAGAGATCCGATTATTTTATCTGAAGAAAAAGCTGGATTTTATTCCGAAAATTCATTTAAACGAGTATATGCAGCTGTCAAAGGATATTGAGATAGAAGAAGATCTCTCAACACAGGTATTTATCCGGATACCCCGATACGATCAATATTTTTATCCATCTGACTTTCCCATCCTGCTTGAAGGGGTTGCCCTGTCGCTAACCGGTGATTTTTCAAAGGATATTGTCTGGACAAGCAGTATTGATGGTATTCTTGGAAAAGGGAAACAATTATACGTTCGACTCTCCATTGGAGAACATAAAATCACTGCCACCGGTACAAACGGGATAACAACAGGCTCCATGGAGACCCGGATCTATATTGAGAAAGACCCCGTTTTTTTAAAAGAGTCTAATAAAAATTAATTTTTGAAAAATATGAACAGATCATATTGCACAATTTATTGATTTACGTTACCATTCCGGAATGTATAATCAAAATCAGCTAGATGCCATTGACAATGTAATTCAAACGAACCTGGTCGCAGCCGGACTGGAACATGTTATTTTTATGGATATGGGCGGCAATGCCATTGCCAAACATGACAATGGAAAAAGTTTTCTGGATTCAACTGCATTTGCCGCCCTTGCTGCCGGCAACTATGCAGCAGTTGACGCCATGGCAAAACTTGTTGGTGAATCCGAGTTCTCATTGTTGTTTCATAAGGGCAAAAAATTAAGCATCCACTTCAGCAAAGTTACAGATGATACACTTTTAATTTCCATGTTTAATAAAGATATATCCCTTGGACTTGTGAGGCTCAAAGTGACTGAGGCCATCAAAGAAATCAATGAGATATTGGTCCGGGGCTGATATTTTTTTTAAATCTCGGCACCTGCATCCATGGGTGGCTTGGGGAGGGCAAACTTGGCACTCATCAATGTAAAGACAAAAGAAGTTCAGATCAAGATTGTTTATTACGGCCCTGGAAGAGGCGGAAAAACGACCAACCTCGAATACATCAATCAGACCTATCAGGATCGGATCAAAACAAAGATGGTCAGCCTTAAAACCCATGATGATCGAACTCTTTTTTTTGATTTTTTACCCTTTGATGTAGGCCAGATAAAAGGCTTTGACATAACCATCCAATTATATACCGTTCCCGGGCAGGTAAAATATAATGCAACCAGAAGACTGGTTTTGAGAGGTGTTGACGGTATTGTTTTTGTTGCTGATGTTCAAAAGGAACAGCGCAAAAAAAATATTGAATCTTTAAATCAATTGTATGAAAATATTGAAACCTACAATCTTGACCTGTTTGAGATGCCCATTGTTATGCAATATAACAAAACTGACCTGAAACAAACCGATATCCCGATTTTATCTTCACAAACCCTGCAAAAAGATCTCAACTCTCTTTTGAGAGCACCTGCTTTTGAAGCCAGTGCATTGAGCGGAGGCAACGTGATTCCTACGTTAAAAAAAGTTATATCCATAACATTGGCATCTATTCAAGATCAGCTTTTTTAAGGAGGTTTTTTGAATTCGCTTACTGCGCTAAAACAAGTTATTGATTCCATGAAATCCCATGAGGATAATACTGTTAATGCTTTTTTGCAACAGCTTTCAATCATTGGGAAGAAGTATACAGACAAAGCTGGGGTGATCCCTGTTATTAAAATGATGCAATCTGTCGGCAGATATCTGGGTTCTAAAAAAAAGGATGCCCATAAAGATGCCCTGCCAGTCTTAAATTTCCTAATCGTTGAGCTTGAAAAACTTGTCTTAAACCCCGACCTCGACAAGGAACTAACCAATCAAATTCTATCGGGATGTATTCAAAGCTATAACGCTTTAAAAAGCCAAACTGCTGTTCACCCCCTGGTCACAAGCAGTGAAATGCAAAATTTAAAAGCAGTTATTCTTGCCATTGACTGGGAAATTTCAGAAATAACACTGACAACCTTTGATAGGGTTACCAGCCAAATGTTAACCCGATTAAAAAACCATAAAATCCACCATGCATTTTTGAAAATTATACACAGCATGGGACGATATATTTCTTCAAAAAAAGCAACTGCCCATAAAGATTCCATCGTTTTTCTGCACTCTGTTTTTGAAAATTTTGAACGGGTTGTTAATACTCCTGACATGCCCTTCCAGGAAAAAAAACGATTAATTGAAAATGATATTGATGCCTTCCACAACTTTAAGAGGAAAATAGCCTCTTTAAAGGAAAAGAGTCCGATTAGCTACGATGAAAACAAGGATGAAAACGACGATGAAATCATCCAGCCGGCCCTTTCCCATGTAAAGGGCTCCCCAAAAACTGCTTACCAGAAAATTATACCGCTAAGCCCTTTGCCGGAGTCATCATTTCCCGGACAAACCCAGGATCCTGACAAGCCAACACCGGCTTTAGCCGGAAAGAAAAAAAATGCTCCGGAACCCCGGGATATTATGGATGATCTTTTCAACCCTAAAGAATCACCGGCAGATGAATTGCTGGATGCTATTCACCTGGCAAATATTCAAGGTCCTGATCAAAAAAGGGCCATGAATATGAATGAACCGACAAAGGAGGAACTTCAAAGAGAGGGAATTAAAAATTTCATCCCCCAGAGAATGGAGAATGAGCCAATCCCAGAAATCGGGAACCGGCTGGATGAATTTTTCAGCCTGGACCTCTCCGAAGGCAGCAATCCCCCAACAGCCGCTGAAAATGATCTCCCCCTTGTGATCGCAGAAGATAATGATATTTTTGAGCCGGATAATACTGCCGTGGAAGCCGTTGTTCCATTCCAAAATGAAGATGACTCATTTAAAGATAAAGCGGGCAAAGGTGATACAACCCAAGGGGCAATCAACAGATTAAAAGAGGTTGTAAAAACCAATGGGGATTTATTGAATGATAAATCTCTGAAAACCCTTGATGAAGATCTTTCCCATCTTAAAACCCTGTGGCAGGATGAGCCGGACAAAGCGATACTCCTTGATATCATACGGCTGTTGATAAAAAACCTGCCTGTTTCAACGGATACCAAGCCCATGGATGAAGAGCCCTCCACTGAAAAATCGGATAAACCTCCCTCAAGTTTTTGGGGAAAAGTTAAATCCAAATTCATTAAATAAAAAACCCATGATTTTTTTTTGCGAAGATTGCGGAGATAAAAACGATTTAGGAAAGGCAAATCTTAAAAACGGCAGGGCGGTATTTCGCTGTTGCTCATGTCAATATTTGAATTCCTACCCTGTTTCTACGGATTTGGAAAAAATAGATAGTCTTTTAAAAAAAATTCAATCCTACCCTGAAATAATAGGTGCTTTTTTATACCATGAAAAAAGCCGCATCCTTACAAATCATATGCCCCAAATTTTAACTGATGCTGATCTTGAAGTGTTGGGAATCTATTTGACCAGAAGTTTTCTGGTGGCTTTATCTCATTATTCGGATATCCATAAAGTGATGATCACCATATCGGATAAACATATCACCCTTCAGAAAATTGACCCCGATTTGTTTGTTTTTGTTGTCAGTAAAACCCTTCCACTGCCAGAGGAAATACAAAATTTACTGAGAGCATCAGGCAAAAAGGACCATTAAAATGATTTTTTCTGAAAAATTTTTACAAATTTCCATGATCAGAGGGGTTGATCAATATATTTTTCTGGACAATGGGGGGAATATTGCAGCCCATGAGATAAAAGATCCTCAAAAAGCTTGTGAAATGGTCTTTGCCTGCGGCCAGAATATTCGAGCCGTCGGGAAAAACAGCTTCAAATACGCCCTATTTTCAAGAAAAAACAAAAAAGATATTATAATTTTTCCCGTTGGCAATTATTTTCTTGGAGTGGTTAAAAAAAAGGATACAGATACCTTTGTTCTTGTAGATACTATATTAAAATTTCTCCATGCACTTCTTTAAAAAAAATCACACATAAAAGGAGAGGGTTCATGACCGCACAGATGATCATATCCATTTTTACTTTGGTAATCTATCTTATTATCATATTTGTATTCAATAAGGCTCGCATTAAATATGCCGGAGGAAAAGTCGGGAAAGTGATAAACCTGATCCTTATAACGGTTTGTCTTTTGTTTGTAGCCGATTATGTGACCATCCTTGATCCTATTCTGGATGTTGAAGTGCTTAATATTATCAGGGCTCTGTTCAGAACAACCGCCCTCTCCTTTTTGGCCTATGGCGGGGTAAAAATAGCAGATTCCTGACAAATATTCAGGAAAAAAGAGAAAAGATTCCTTTACCGGGCCTTACTTTTTTCCCCTCTGTGTTGAATTCTGAACGTATTGCAGCAATGAGGGCTCTCATACTATTGACAATAATACTTTTTTCAGATCCGGTTTGATATTTTTTTACATATCCCAATACTTTTTCAGTATCATCCAATATCACTATCAATGGATTTACTCCTAAAATCCCCCCGGCCTTTTTTAGCACCTCTGAACAATACTCGGTGAATCCGGATATTAAAAATTCTTTCCGATTTTTAATATGCTCCAAATTTTTCAAGGCAAGGTTAATTACCTGAAGGTTGACATTTTTATGGTTATCCGGATGATAATCCTTAAACATATCTTTTGTTTCCGCCACAAGCCTGGATTTACTTTCCTCGAAAAGCGAATAGCTTCTATCCCCTAATTCATCAACAATATTTTTTTTTATGGATTGAAGAACATCATTAAAAATTGCGAGAATAGCAGAATAATCATTTGTTGCTTCTCGCTCACTGGGTTTAACTCCCGCTTTTTCGATCAATCCCGATGAGATCACAGAAAAAAGAAGTTTATAAACAATAAAATCATCATACCCACTTTTCGTGATGATCTGTCTAACGGTACGTATACCATCAATCAAAGAAAGAATCCGCCACTCATTTTTTTTCAGCCTGAGTTCCTCTTTGTTTATAACTTTTCCTGACATTTTGAACACCAGTCTGTCACTGGGAATTGATTTTTTAAGAACAGAAAGTTCATCGACTCTCCTGGATGCTTCAAGGATCAGTTTCATGGGGTTTAGCTGAGTTATGATCAGCTCTTTTAAGTTCAGGGGGGTGTCTTTATAATCAAAATTTCCTTTTTCCCATAAAAGAAGATTATATAATATGGCCTCTGTCTGTTTGGCATTATATTTTTTGAAGGTCTCAAGGGTTATATATCCTTTTTCCACCATAATTTTTCCCAGGTGAACCCTTTCTTCCTTGGCCCAGGACAGACATTTTTGAAGCTGCTGGGATGAGATGAGTCCGTCATTACAAATCATATAGCCAAGCCTGGATTCTTTCAGGGATGCAGATGCATAGACAATGGCCCCCTTTTCAAAAAAAACCCGGCTTTCTTCATTGCCGCTTTTTACAGTCAATACTCCTGTTTTTTGATCATTGCATAAAAGCTGAAGGATACTGGCGAGTGTTAATCCTTCAAAATCACCCTGAAGATTCATAATACCCTTTTCCCATCGGTTTAAATTAAAATAATATATCACCCCCAACCAACTATGTAAATCACGGAAAACCAATTTACCTGCCACAGTTGGAGTTTACCCTTGATTTATACCACACAGGAGAGTAGACTACCAACCCATGCGCATCTATGCCCTAGCCGATATCCATGGAAGAAAAGAAAACATTGAAATTCTCTCTTTGGTGGCAAGTGAATTCAAACCAGACATAATTGTTATTGCCGGTGATATAACCAATTATTTTCATTGGAAATCAACCCTTGCTCAATTGGACCGACTGGGGGCAGAAAATACTCCCCCTATTCTCTGTATCCGGGGAAATTCAGATTTTAAAATAGTAGAACAGGGTCTTGCAAAAGCCAAAAACTTAAGTCTTCTGGACGCATCCCCCCAATACTTCCAGGGAGTTCCTTTCATAGGGGCAAACGGTACCATACCCCTGCCCTTTGCATCAAGGGTCTGTCTTAGGGAAGATAGATTTTTTAAGAGTCTTTTACCCCGGATGGACAAGGAGACCATCCTTGTTGTACATCCCCCTCCCAGAGGTATTTGTGACAAAGTGAGCAGATTCAGTGCGGGCAGTGGAAACCTGTTGGACTTTGTTGAAACCACACAGCCCAGAATGGTTCTCTGCGGTCATATCCATGAGCAGGCAGGTATGGAATTTATGACTAATTGTTTACCAGGCACCATGGTTGTAAACTGTGCCATGAATAAAGATCACCATGGGGCAATCATTGATCTTAAAAAAGACGCCATGCCCCTGGTAAATTTCTTGCAACCCTGAAAGGGGGGATGATATGGAAGCTCATACAATGGCACGACTCAAAATATGGCATGCCCCCCCATTGCCCCAGTAATATAACGAAAGGAAAGAACCAATGTGTGAATCAAATGTATATTTCAAAGAAAATGATGTTGAAAAACTGATCATGGAAAATGTGGCAGCCATTACACCGGCCGGTAAGAACACATTTATATTAAAAGGCCTTCTCGGCGAAAGCATGGAAATTACAGGCATAATTGAAGACATCAACCTCATGGCCCATAAAATAATTCTCAAAGCCCTCTAATGGAAAGATTCCCCCGATATCTTACCGCCCTGGCCAGGGCAAATGCTCTGGGGGACAAGATTTCCTGGCTTTTTTACCCCGGTATGCTCCAGGAAAGTCAGGATAAATGGTGGGATGATTTTGGCAGACGGCCCGCAGCCCATGAAGGTATTGATATCTGCTACTTCAGGCAAGGCAAAAACCAATTTTCCCATTTGGCAAAAAATGCTCAAATTCCTGCCATGGACAAGGGACTTATTTTAAATAGATGTGAGGATTTTTTGGGAGAGTCACTTGTAATAACCCACGATGGGTTTGACCACTATTCCCCCAAAGTAATCTTTGTATATTCCCACCTTGCGATTGAAAAAGCCCTAACACCCGGCTCACGGGTTGAAAAGGGACAAATCATTGCCCGGGTATTTGACACAAGCCGGAAACGATCAAGGCTTTTGCCACATCTACATCTTTCTTGTATTGAACTGACGGAAAAAACCCCCATGGATGCTCTTAACTGGAACCTGTTTTCAGATCGAAAAAAGATTAACCTTATCAATCCTGTTTTCATTTGATTTTTATTTTTATGAATGGGATTAAGATCCTATATTTCAGGCAGCTTAATCCCAAAAGAAGAATTGAAAAAAAAGAAAATTTGATCTATGATCACCAAAAAATGTAATTTACACTGGACCCATAACATGGACCCTAACATGGAGAGGATGAATGAAGACAATTAAAACTATATTTGTGCTGGTTATTCTTGGACTGCTCAGCACACTGATCTACCAGAATCTTGACTACTTTATAACCCCGTCTGCACTGCACATTGATTTGAAAATTTCCACATGGCACTGGACTGCACCAGAACTTCCCAACATAACATATTGGGGCATTTGCTTTGGTCTAGGACTTCTACTAACCGGGATGAAAGGTCTTTTTACATCTTTTCGCCTGGGACGGGAAATAAAGCATCAGGATGGTGTGATCGGTACGCTGAAACAAGAAATCAATGATCTGAAAACCAGACTGGATGTTTTTGTCCACGACCCCTATATTAAAATAGATATTGAGAAACCTGTTGCTGAGGATACCCTGGAGCAACCCCCCAGTGCCGACCAAAAAAACCAGGCCCCGCATAAAGAAGATGAGCCCCCCAAAAAACAGTAATTAAGCATCTGAAACCAAACCGTCCATGACCACAAAAAAAAAAACACCCATGATGGAGCAGTATCTCTCCATCAAAGAGCAATACAAAGATGCCATTCTATTCTATCGGATGGGGGATTTTTATGAAATGTTTCTCGAGGATGCCCAAAAAGCCTCCGCCATCCTTGAGATTGCCCTAACCTCCAGAAATAAGAATG
>PIVS01000179.1 GCA_003353855.1 Desulfobacteraceae bacterium | reverse complement strand
ACGGTCAGAGCCCTGAATATAGACGGCAAACAGCTGGAATTTGATGCAGACGGAATAATGTCGGTGATCATGCAGCATGAAATTGATCATTTGGACGGTATTCTTTTCATCGACCGAATTTCTACCCTGAAAAGGGCCATATATAAAAAAAAGCGGATGAAAGAATTAAAAAACGAGCAATGAAAAAAACCAATATAATTTTCATGGGAACCCCGGGGTTTTCAGTTCCGGCATTAAAGGCACTTGCTGCCCAGGACAATTTCAATATCAGTCTTGTGGTCACCCAGCCGGACCGTCCCAAGGGCCGTGGAAAAAAACTCAGTTTTCCCCCGGTAAAAGAGGCCGCACTCGAATTGGGACTTGATATTTTTCAGCCTGAATCCCTCAATTCCCAGGAAGGGCTGGAAAGACTATCGGCTATAAATCCCGACTATTTTGTGGTGGTGGCCTTTGGTCAGCTTTTGTCCCAAAAAATTCTGGATATTCCTAAAATATATCCCATTAACATCCATGCCTCCCTTTTGCCCAAATACCGGGGAGCGGCTCCCATCCAGGCGGCTGTGATGAATATGGATGCTAAAACAGGTATCACCACCATGGTAATGGCCAAGGGTATGGATTCAGGCGATATGCTGTTGACCTCATCCACTTTGGTGAACCCTGAAGAAACCGCCCAACAACTCCATGACCGATTATCCGCCATGGGGGGGAAACTGATTGTCAAGACCATTCTAAAAACCAATCAGGGCAACCTTGACCCCATTCCCCAGGATCACTCGCGGGCTACCTATGTACCCATGCTGAAAAAATCCGATGGAAAAATAGACTGGGCCAGCTCCAACAAGGAGATCTGTGCCCACATCAATGCCATGACCCCCTGGCCCGGCGCCTTTACTCTTTTGAAAGGGAAACGTTTTAAAATTTTTCGGGCCATCCCCGGTGAAAAAGACACTTTATTGGATCCAGGAGAGATATACCTTTGCGATGAAACCGGAATTTATGTTGCAACGGGTAAGGGTACTATGGTTATCCTCGAACTAATGGGTTCTTCCGGAAAGCGATTGCAGGCAGATGCATTTTTGCGCGGCCACAAAATTGAACTTCCAGCCAGGTTTGAGCTTGCATGAAGGTTGATTCCCGGCACACAGCACTGAAGATTCTTCTGGGCAGTGTAAAAACAAGATCCAACCTGGACAAAAGTATTGATGATGCCCAAAGCGAGATGGAAAGTCTGTCACGCCAGGATCGAAACCTCTGTATTGCAATCGTCTTCGGCGTATTGAGACACAGGGGGTATATTGATTTTATCATCAAATCCTTTTCAAAAAAACCCTTTGGAAAACTGGACGACCCGGTTTTATATATTTTAAGGATCGCCCTTTTTCAAATTATTTTTCTAGATCGAATTCCTGCATTTGCTGCCATTAACACCAGTATTGAACTGGCAAAAAAACGCACTAATAAAGGAGCAGCAGGGTTTATAAATGCCATTCTCAGAAAGGCAGAACAAAACTATCAAACCCTTGCCCTGCCCGACCAGAATAAAAATTCATCCGCCCATATTTGTGTCCGATACAGTATGCCTGCCTGGCTGATAAAAAGATGGCTGAAGGCCCATGGAGGTGAAAAGACCCAATCCCTGTGCCAGTCCATCAACACCATCCCCCCCATCACCCTGCGGGTCAACACATTAAAAATGAAAAGAAAAAAACTGGGCGCCCTCCTTGAAACCCGGGATTTTTGTGTTGAATATACAAAACAAAGCCCCGACGGCATCCAAATTTCCAACCCTGGCAAGCCTGTGACCGAAATAGAGGGATTTGACCAGGGCCTGTTTCAAATCCAGGACGAAGCAGCCCAGATAGTTACCCAAATTCTGGATCCCAGGCCGGGTGAAACTATTCTTGACGCTTGTGCCGGTCTTGGAGGGAAGGCCTGTCATATTGCCCAGTTAATGAACAACCAGGGGTCTGTTATGGCTGCGGATTTGGAGTCCCATAAACTTGACAGCCTTGATGCTGAAGCACGGCGTCTGGGAATTGAAAATATCCAGACCCAACAGATAAATTTATTAACTGCCACCATAAAAGATTTTAAAGGATATTTTGACAGGGTTCTTTTGGATGCCCCCTGTTCCGGACTTGGGGTCATGCGCCGCAATCCAGACACCAAATGGAAAAGAAGCTTAAAGGATATTTTAAGACTTGCCGCCAAGCAAAAAAAAATGCTCACTGCGGCGGCAAACCTTGTCAAGCCCGGGGGCATACTGGTTTATGCGGTATGTTCCTGCGAACCGGAAGAAAACAAACAGGTTATAAGGGCATTTTTACAAAAAAGAAAAGATTATTCTCTTGACACAAACATGGATGGCATACCAACGCTTTCCAATTCAAAACTCAAAACCTCTGGCCTTTTTTTTAAAACATATCCGGATGCCCATCATATGGATGGCTTTTTTGCCGCCCGGCTGAGAAGAATTGATAAAAAGCCATGAAATCATTTATGAAATATTGTGTTGTTTTTTGTATGGCCTTTATCATTGCAGGGGCTGCTGCTTATTTTGCTGTCAGCCTCTTTACCAAAAGTGCAAAGGAGATTATCCTTCCGAAGCTTAAGGGGAAGAATATTATCTATGTATTGGAAACACTCACCCATCTGGGTATTAATCCAAAACTTCGCGGCACCCGGTATGATGAGGTTATCCCCAAATACGGCGTGACTTTTCAGGATCCACCCCCTGGCACCATCATCAAAAAAGGCAGGGATGTTACGATCTATATTTCCAAGGGCCACAAGGAAACTATTATCCCTGATTTACGGCAGGTTCCCTTGAAGCAAGCGCTTCTGATTCTTGAAAAAAAGGAATTCAAACCAGGCACACTCTCCCATGTCTACTCTGACAGCACGGGAAAAGGTCAAATTATTGCCCAGTACCCTCCAGCCTTTTCCAAGGTTAAAAGCAATTCCCTATGCAGTTTTCTGGTCAGCCGCGGGCCTGAACCCATGGCACAGGTAATGCCTGACCTTACAGGCCTTGGGCTGAATGCGGGGGTGAACCTGCTTGAAAACCGGCAGCTGCAGGTATCCCAAATAACCTCCAGGACCAATCCCAATATTGACCAGGGTCTTATTCTGGCTCAAACCCCTGAATTTGGAAAACCTGTGTTTCCCCTCACCCCCATTCAATTGATTGCCAATGGCTCCAGGGAAGGACTTGAACTGGAACCCAAAGATTTAAAGGGGGTGATCCTGGTATCATATCCCCTGGGCCATGGAATTTTAAAAAAACATGTTAGGGTGGAAACCGACATGCTCGGATTTCCCCTTGACCTGATTAATGACTATTTTAACCCTGGAAAAAATATTAATCTATTGATTCCTGCCGGAATTAAAACTATAGTTAAGGTTTTTGTTGATCATAAACTTGTAAAAACAAGAATCATTGACCCCTGGAAAAAGGACAATGATACAGGAGAACTGTCATGGGAATAATAGCCCCTTCCATACTATCAGCTGATTTCACCCGCCTGGGTGAAGAGCTTGTCGACATTGAAAAAGCAGGTGCAGACTGGGTCCATATCGATGTAATGGATGGTCAGTTTGTGCCTAATATTACCTATGGCCCCATCATTGTGAAGGCATGCAAAAAGGTATCAAAACTTAAGCTGGACGTTCATCTGATGATCGAAACCCCGGATCTTCTGATACCTGAGTTTGCAAAGGCCGGGGCCGATTATATATCGGTCCACGCAGAAGCCTGTCCCCATCTTCACAGGAGTCTTCAACTCATTAAAAGTTTTAATGTCAAGGCAGGGGTTGCCTTAAATCCCGGAACACCCCTGTCATCAATTGAATGGATCATTGACCAGCTGGATTTTGTCCTCATAATGAGCGTTAATCCCGGATTCGGAGGGCAAACATTTATAAACTCCAGTATTGATAAAATTTTTGTCCTGTCCAAAATGCTCAAGGAAAAAAAATCCCATGCCATCATCCAGGTGGATGGCGGGGTCAATTGCGACACGATTCATGAAATACACAGGGCCGGTGCCACCTCCTTTGTTGCAGGCTCTGCTATTTTTAACACCCCTGATTACAGGGAAACCATTCTGGCCTTAAGACAGGCAATGTAAAGGTAAAAAATGAACAATCTTATCATCACTGTCCTGGGAAAGGACAGACCCGGTATTATTTCCCGGATATCCACTATTTTGTACGAAATTCACTGCAACCTTGAAAATGTAAATCAGATGATCCTTCAAAACCAGTTTGCAGGATTTTTCTTTATTGAAGCGCCAGCCCAATTATCCCTTGAAACTGTTCAGCAAACCTTTATTGAAAAGACCAGAGACAGTGGATTGACCATCCATGTAACCACCCTGAAAAAAAACGGATCTGTTGCTGAAGATGTTATGCCGGAGATTTTTTTAATTACCACCATCGGACCGGATCAAAAAGGGCTTGTGGCAAGATTCTCAAGCATTATTGCCGGCTTTAATGCCAATATTGTCAACTTAAAAGCCGTTTTCAAAGGGGGCAGCGATCCCAATGCCAATGTCATGTCCTACCAGGTTTGTATTTCACCCGAAGTGGATGCCTCTTCCATGTTCAAGGCGCTGAGGGAAAAAGCCAATGAATTAAATTTGGATATCAGAATCCAGCATAAAAATATCTTTGATGCCATCAATAAAATTTAACAACAAAATTTAATTGTAAAATATAACAGGAAAAACAATGTTTGATGATCATGAAATAATGTCCACCATAGAAATGGTAAAAAATGAAAACCTGGATGTCCGAGCCGTCACCCTGGGGATCAACCTCTTTGACTGTGTCAGCCATGACCTTTCTGTATTCAAAAAAAATATTAGAGAAAAAATCATTTCCCATGCTGCAAACCTGGTCCAGGTCTGTGACGAAGTGGGAGAAAAATATGGAATAACAGTTGTAAACAAGCGCATTTCCATCAGCCCCATTGCTCTTGTGGGAGCACCCTTTTCCACGGAGCAGATGGTTGAAATTGCCCATGAGCTCAATAATATTGCCAAAGAAGTTAATGTCGACTTTATCGGCGGATTTTCAGCCCTTGTTGAAAAAGGAATGACCAATGGAGATAAGGCTCTTATTGCAGCCCTTCCCCAGGCTTTAACCGAGACCCAACGGGTCTGTGCCTCGGTGAATGTGGCCACCACCAAAGCGGGAATCAACATGGATGCAGTCCTTTTAATGGCCCGGGCCATTAAAAAAGCCGCTGCCCTGACAGCCGACGATGACGGCCTTGCCAGTGCCAAGCTTTGTGTATTTGCCAATATCCCTGAGGACATGCCTTTTATGGCGGGTGCTTATTTGGGAGTTGGGGTTGCCGATGCAGTAATCAATGTGGGCGTGTCGGGTCCGGGTGTCATAAAACAGGCCATCGAAAGAAATCTAAAGGAAAAAAAACACACATTGGGTCAGATTGCGGAAATCATTAAACGAACCGCCTGCAAGGTCACCCGTGTGGGTGAACTCATCGGCCGTGAAGTGGCCGTGAATCTAGGTATCCAATTTGGTGTTGTTGACCTTTCCCTGGCCCCCACGCCAACCGTGGGAGACAGTATCGGAGAAATCTTCCAGTCCCTTGGTTTGACCCACATCGGGGTTCCCGGCTCCACTGCGGCCCTTGCCATGCTCAATGACGCAGTTAAAAAAGGCGGGGCCTTTGCAAGTTCCCATGTGGGAGGACTCAGCGGGGCATTTATACCGGTGAGTGAGGACTTAAATATTGCCGAAGCCGCCCACAAGGGATATCTGACCATTGAAAAACTGGAGGCCATGACCTGTGTCTGTTCTGTGGGCCTTGATATGGTCCCGATTCCAGGAGATATCACAGAGGAATGCCTGGCCGGTATTATTGCAGATGAGATGGCCATTGGGATGATAAATGCTAAAACCACAGCAACCAGACTTATTCCCGTGCCCGGAAAAAAAGCCGGTGACAAGGTTTATTTTGGCGGTCTTTTGGGAGAAGCCAGAATCATGGATGTCCCCCATTCAGACCTGACTGATTCCTTTGTCACCTTTGGTGGCCGGATTCCAGCCCCCATTCACAGCCTGAAAAATTAGCGATTAATAAGCCGGGATCTCTCAATGACAACATCAAGTCCACAGGATAAAGTGAATTACAAGATCATTTTTATTTTGACCATGGTTCACTTTACCGGTGATTTTTATTCCTCATTTTTCACGCCGCTCCTGCCCGCCTTCATGGACAAACTTGGACTAACACTTGCCCAGGTCGGTCTTATAACCGGTCTGGTAAGGTTTCTGTCATTTATTGTCCAGCCGGTGGTCGGATATATGGCAGACCGGCATGAAACCCGCGGCTTTGTATTTGCAGGCCTGTTTCTTGCCTTCTTTTGCATTCCCTTTTCAGGCCTGGCCCCTAATTTCACCTTATTGCTATTGGTGCTCTGCCTGGGCTCAATAGGTTCTTCCATGTTCCACCCCTCAACAACCGGGATGATTCCCCTGTATTCAGGCAACAGAACCGGTTTTTGTCTGTCCATATACAACACAGGAGGCACCCTGTCCTTTGCCCTAGGACCTGTTTTCATTACCTGGTATACGGCAAAATATGGACTGGAAGCCATGCCCCATACCCTGATCCTTGGTTTTGTGGCATTTATGTTTTGCGTTAAATATCTGCCGGTTCCAGTTTCAGAAAACCTTTCCCATCTTGGCTTTATCGGTTCAATGAAAGAGAGCTTCGGCAAAGTTTACAAACCCATTATCCTGATCTGGGTGGTCATGGTTTTGCGGGCAGTCACCGGTCAATCCTTTATGACCTTTATGCCTATTTTCCTGGCGAATAAAGGGTACGAACTGACCTCGGTGGGTCTGATCTTTGCCCTTTTTATCATGGGAGGCACCCTGAGCGGTCTTCTGGCAGGCTATATGGCAGACCGGACGGGCTTTAAAAAGATCTTCTTCCTTTCCTTTATTTTGATGCCCCCCACCCTCCTGCTATACCTGTATCTGCCGGGAGACTGGGTTTATTTCAGCTCTTTTCTGGCCGGGTTTACCGTGTTGGCTTCCCTGCCCCTGGGCGTTGTCATGGCCCAGAAACTGGCACCAAAATCCCGGGCCATGGTCTCCAGCCTGATGATGGGGTTTGCCTACGGACTGGGCGGGGCAATCTCACCCCTTGTTGGGAAACTGGCAGATATATACGGCCTTGAGACGATTCTTTTTTATTCCGCCTTTATCCCGCTCCTATGCCTCCTGTTTATTGTTAAATTCCCGGTGGAATAATATGAGCCACCCACTAAAAGAATTTAAAAAAGTCCATAACTCCTTTAAGATTCTTTTGGTACAACCCCCCATTGAAGAATTTTATTTAACCAAAAAAAGAACAATTCCCTACGGGCTTGCCTCTATTTGCGCAAGTCTCGAAACCAAAGGATATCCAACCCAAATACTGGATGGGCTAGCAACGGATAAATCAAAACCAATTCCCTGGCCCAAAAGATTTTCCCATTTAACCCCCTACTATGGCCGGGATGATATTACCCTGTTTTCCCTGTTTAACCAATTTAAGCATTTTGGATACAGCTATGAACACATCGGCAATATGGTCAGAAAAAAAAAGCCGTTTCTGGTGGGTATTTCATCCCTTTTTACTGCCTATTGCGACCAGGCTTATGCAACGGCCCGGGCGATCAAAAAATTTTATCCCAAAGCCTATATTGTCATGGGCGGCCACCACCCCACCCATTTTCCCAAGGATATTTTAGAGTGCAAAGATGTGGACTTTGTCCTCAGGGGAGAGGGGGAAACCTCCCTGCCGCTTCTCTGTGAAGCACTGAGAAATGGAACAGATCTTAAAAACTTACCCGGCATTGCCTTTAGGGATAAAACAAAAACAAGGGTCAATCCACCTGTCTGGATAAAAAATTTAAACCTTATCCCCCTGCCAAAACTTAACCGGGTAAACAAGTCGTATTATCAGCGAAACAATAAAGGTGCCATCACCATGGTTTCAAGCCGGGGCTGTCCCATGCCCTGTTCTTATTGTTCCGTATCTGCCTCCGCTTCCCATGGAAGATTCCGTCAGCGGGATGTGGAGGATGTGCTCAGTGAGATAAAAGAACAGAGTCTTCGAAATGATATTGGTTTTATTGATTTTGAAGATGAAAATCTTGCCCTGGATAAAAAATGGATATTGGCGCTGCTATCCGGGATAAATGAAATTTTTAAAGGGAAGAGGGTGGAACTCAGAGCAATGAACGGACTATACCCCCCCTCCCTTGACAGGGAAATTATGGTTGCCATGAAAGATGCCGGCTTCAAAATATTAAACCTTTCCCTGGGTTCCTTTTCCAAAGAACAGCTGACACGTTTTAAACGCCCAGATGTCAGAAAAGCCTATGACAGAGCTCTGGATTCTGCCGGGGATCTCGGATTAACTTGTGTTTCCTACGTGATAGGTGCGGCACCAGGCCAATCTGCCGCCTCCTCCCTAGATGACCTGCTTTCCCTGGCGCAACAAAGAACCCTGATCGGGTTTTCTATTTTTTATCCAGCCCCTGGAAGCCTTGATTATGAACTTTGCCAAAAGAGGAATCTGCTTCCGGAAAACTTTTCTTTGATGCGCTCAACGGCCCTGCCCTTGGATGACATAACCAGCAGACTTGAGGCTGTCACCCTTTTAAGACTGGCACGAATTTTAAATTTTATCAAAAGGTGTATTGATATCCATGGCCTCCCCCCTGCCCAACCCTGTGTCCATGACAACATAGACGCCCCAATTGACAGGGATAGTATCAGCCATAAACTGGTCCAGTGGTTTTTAGATGATGGTATTATCCGGGGGGTGGACAAGAAAGGGGATCTCTATGTCCACAAAACAGATGTCAAATTGTGCCAAAAGTTTATTAAAAAAATAAAACTTATCCCCATCATGGGTGTTGAAAAAGGTCCGGTACATTTCCCTGAATCCATTCACTGACAAGCTTAAGTTGGCAAGGATAAAAGCCCCTGGTTTAAAGGGACGCAGGAGCCCATCCTTTGACCGGGTCCCTTCCGGAAAGAAAAAAACGGAAATATTTTGTTTAAGCAGATCCTCACAGGCCTGCATCATCGCTTTTATACTCTTCTTATCACTGCGTCGAAGTTTTATATACCCGTTTAAAACCAGTTATAATTCATAGGGAGTCAGACTCTCAACTCCCTCTTCAG
>PIVS01001218.1 GCA_003353855.1 Desulfobacteraceae bacterium | reverse complement strand
CCTCGTCCAAGTTGCCGCCCTCCCCATCAAGACCGTCACCTGTCTTGCCTGCGCCCGCCGCGCTTACGTCATCGTCAAAGCTCAGAGGGGCCTGCCCGCCTGCATACCCATTTATGCCATTACGGTATATTGGGATGAGAAACTTAGATGTAGACGTCCACCCGCCACCGGCCCCGCCGCTGCCGGCGATCATGAGGATACCGGCCTCCCTGGGGTTCGTTATATTCTCCTCCGATATGTCCTCCAGCTTCTTCCTAGAGACGAGTGACGCAGACCCGGCCCCAAAGGTACCAGCTTTGCCATTCTGACCGACGTAGATATAAAGTGCGTCAAGGTCATTCAACGACACCGCTGTAGCCGCGTAGCCAGGAGCTCCCGGTTCGCCAGTATACAACGAATATTCACCATCATTGTCATTCCAGAAGAAACGCTTCGGGGGCCCTTTGCCGGCATATGCTTCAATCACCGTTTTGGCGTCAAACAGGATATAAGCATTTGTCACACCAATCAGCTGGTTGATCGTCTCAACGAGCTGCTGAACGTCC
>PIVS01000713.1 GCA_003353855.1 Desulfobacteraceae bacterium | reverse complement strand
CTCCATCTCCCCGAGTCTCTGGCCGCCAAACTGAGCTTTACCGCCCAGGGGCTGTTGAGTAACAAGGGAATAGGGGCCAATGGAACGGGCATGGAGCTTGTCATCGACTAGATGATGAAGCTTGAGCATATACATGGTCCCCACGGTTACCGGCTTATCAAACGGCTCTCCGGTTCGACCGTCGTGCAATATGGCCTGGCCGGAAGAGTCAAAGCCAGCCATTTCAATCATCTCTTTGATTTCTTCCTCGGTGGCACCGTCAAAAACAGGTGTTGCCGTATGAACACCCCTTCGATACATGGCACCAAACTTTATCAATTCTTCATCGGACATTTCATCAATTTTCTTGGACAGGGTATCCTCCACCAAGTCGGCCTTCTGGGTCTTGGTCAGGGAAAAAATGCTAGTCAGTTTTTCCCTCAGCTGTTTCACCTTCTGCTCTTCGAGAAGCTCATTTATCTGCTGTCCTAAGCCAAATGCCGCATGTCCCAGATGGATTTCAAGAATCTGGCCAACATTCATACGAGAGGGAACGCCCAAGGGGTTAAGCACCATATCAACCGGCCTGCCATCTGCAAAATAAGGAAGATCTTCGACCCTTAAGATTCTGGAAACAACCCCTTTATTCCCGTGTCGCCCTGCCATCTTATCCCCGACAGAAAGTACCCGCAATAAGGCCACGCTTATTTTGATCAATTTCAATACGCCCGGGGGAAGATCATCTCCTTTTTCAAACCTTGATACCTGACGGTTGAAACGCTCCCTGGCAATTTTAATCTGATTCTGGGCATGTTCAAGGATGATCTGAACTCTTTCCGTCAACATTGGATCACCCACAGAAACATTCACCAGGATGGAAACCGGAATACCCTCAAAGGAGCCGGACTTAATTTTAGTCCCTTCTTTAATGAGGTTTTTACCATTCTTCTCAAGATCAGCAAGGATAACCTGGCCGTCAAGGATGGATTCCACTTTTTCCCTGCCAACCATGGAAATTATTTTAATCTCATCATCCCTGTCCTTTTCAAGACGCTCTATCTCCTCGTCTTCAATCAGGCGGGTCCTGTCATCTTTGGACAGCCCTCTTCTGGAAAATACCTTTGCATCAATAACCTTTCCCTTAACACCGGGGGGTACACAAAGGGAGGTGTCTTTTACATCCCCTGCCTTTTCACCAAAAATAGCCCGCAGCAGCTTTTCTTCAGGGGAAAGCTGGGTTTCTCCTTTTGGGGTAATCTTACCCACCAGGATATCGCCGGATTCAACTTCGGCACCCAATCGGATAATACCACTCTCGTCCAGGTTTTTAAGTGCTTCTTCCCCGACATTTGGAATATCCCTGGTAATTTCTTCCTTACCAAGTTTTGTGTCCCTTGCAAGGACCTCAAATTCTTCAACATGGACAGAGGTGTATACCCCATCCTTGACAAGTCGTTCACTGACCAGAATGGAATCCTCATAATTGTATCCGTCCCAGGGCATAAAGGCCACTGTTACATTTTTCCCGAGAGCCAGTTCACCCATTTCAGTGGAAGGTCCGTCGGCAATTACCTGGCCCTTTTTAACGGTGTCCCCTTTCTCAACAATGGGTCTGTGATTGAAACAGGTATTCTGATTGGACCGAACAAATTTTGTACAATTATAAATGGAAACCGCTTTTTCAAAATTGCTGTCTTCTTTGTCATCATTCTTCACAACAATGCGTTTGGAATCCACCTCCACAATAACACCATCAAATTCCGAAACAATTGTAACACCGGAATCCCGGGCAACAACACTTTCCATCCCGGTTCCAACCAGGGGAGCTTCACTCTGGATCAACGGCACTGCCTGACGCTGCATGTTGGATCCCATCAAGGCCCTGTTGGCATCATCGTTTTCAAGGAAAGGAATCAGCGAGGCTGAAACAGAGACCAACTGATTGGGTGAAACATCCATAAATTTGACATCTTTGTTTTCGATCATCTCAAACTCGCCGCCAACACGGGCAGAAACCAGCGGGTTAAGAAAATTCCCCTTTACATCCAGGGGGGCATTTGCCTGACCTATGGGAAGTTCTTTTTCTTCAAATGCGCTTAGATGTCTGATATCCTTTGAAACGTTTCCATCGTCGGCAATCCTGAAAGGGGTTTCAATGAAACCAAAATCATTCACCCTTGCATAGGTGCACAAGGAGACGATCAAACCGATATTGGGTCCTTCAGGCGTTTCAATGGGACAAATTCTTCCATAATGGGAAGGATGAACA
>PIVS01001217.1 GCA_003353855.1 Desulfobacteraceae bacterium | reverse complement strand
TTTACAGAGAGGGTTGGGATTACTCCTTGCACAATGATGTTCCCGGCCTTATTTGATTACGAAGCTGCTTTCTCAATAACATTATCTTTTGAATGCTCAGGGTTAAGGGTTACCTTTTTATTAAATCACAATTCCTGATCTTTATTGACCAACGTTCCGTGGTTCTCTCCCGGGTTGCTTTGGTTAAATTTCCTTTACGGGAAGATACCTTTTCCCGGTTTCCCACTCTTCACTTGTTTCTGATAATATGGCACTCACAAGCCTTAATAGAGATGCTTCATTTGGGAAAAGTGTGGCAACCAGAGTTCGGCGTTTGATCTCCCTATTCAGTCTTTCAACCATGTTGGTGGAGCGTAATTTTTTCCTCTGATTTTCCGGCACGGAAAATACTGTAAACCCTTCAGGGATATTGGTTTCCATCCACGATGGATAGCTTGGAGGCGGATTTTTTGTATTTCTCAGTGCTCAAATCAAGCAACCTTTCGGCTTCTGACTGATTGGGAGCATTGAAAATATTCCTGATATCATTTGCTACTCCTTTGCGCA
>PIVS01000178.1 GCA_003353855.1 Desulfobacteraceae bacterium | reverse complement strand
CCAATGCCTATCATTCAATGGGAGATGATGGAGGGGTTTTATCGATAGACTTAAACGAGATTCAGATTACAAAAAATCACCTACATCAAAATATAAACCTTTCACCAGGCAATTATCTAAGGCTTACGATTAGCGATACTGGATCGGGGATAGACGATCACAATAAAGAAAAAATATTCGATCCATATTTTACAACCAAAGAAATGGGCAAAGGCACCGGTTTAGGTTTGGCTATAGTCAGCGGGATCATAAAAAAGCATGATGGTTTCATTGACTTTGATAGCCAAAGAGGTATTGGTTCAACGTTTTATTTTTATTTACCTGTCATTGAAGGCAAAAAGTCTCGCAAGGCTACAACAACAAAAGTAGAAGGAGATATGGTAAGAACAACAGAAAAAATTATGCTCATAGATGACGAACCCTCAATTCTGAATACCTTATCGGCTATTCTCTTCAGACAAGGGTATCAGGTTTCATCTTTTCAAAATGGCGAATCCGCTTTAAATGCATTTGCCGAGAATCCAAATGAATTCAACCTAATTATAACAGATATGGCTATGCCTAAAATGACCGGAGATTAACTCTCCAAAGAAGTTTTGAAGATTAGGGCGGATATCCCTATTATAATATGCACCGGGTATCATGAAAAATTTACAGAAACCGAAGCTATTAGGGTCGGTGTTAAAAAATATCTTCAAAAACCAGTTGTCGGATCAGATCTCACAAAAATCATACGTGGGCTATTGAGTGCCCCCCAATAATTTTTTTGGTACTGTTTTCAGTAATTTTATCGGACAACAAACCGTGAGCATTGTGTCTATATACAGTCTCTAAGAGTCTTTGTTGGAAAGACGGTTAATACTTTTGGCAGTTGTCGCCCAATTGAAAACGTTTCTCGTGGGAACTAATACCGGTATAAGTACTCTCGAGGAAATCAGGCCAAAATTCATTTTCTTTTGCATTATATCACGTTTCGAGTTAACGTTAGTTTGGTTAACTATTGTGCACAAATGCAGAGGGCTCGAATTGAAAGAAAAAAAGGGCTGGGATCAATATTCCCGGTGGCTTTTCCAGTATCTGATCCAGTAGGAGAAGGATTACCATAGTTATGCTGCTCATTATTGAAGATATATCTAAAGAACTTAAGCAACGGTATGATGTTGATCTTAATTCTTTTGCCAGCAATGTGTTAATACCAAGAATTCAAAAACGAATGAGCAGTCTCGGCATTTCAGTTCCACAAACATATCTGGACTATTTCCGCCAAGACCCTGATGAAGCGATAACATTACTGCAAGAGATTGTCACGAACGTCACTTTGTTTTTTCGCAACCCTTTGGTATATTCGATTCTTGAACAACGCATTTTGCCGGCAATAATTAAAGCAAAACGCCGGAAAGGCCGTAATGAAATCAGGATCTGGAGTGCTGGTTGTGCAACAGGAGAAGAACCTTACAGTATAGCGATCCTTTTGCACCGACTCCTAAAAGAGGTTATTAAAGAATGGCAGATCCATATTTTTGCCACCGATATTGAGCAGAAAACTCTTAATACGGCGGCTAAAGCAGTATTTACCAGTGACATGTTAGTAACGACAAGGTCGGAATTTATTGACGAATATTTTACTTCAGCTAAGGATAAGTATAAACTGAAGCCTGTTATTCGCAAAATGGTTAATTTTTCTTTTGATGACCTGGCTTCATCGGAAAAAATTGCCCCGGCAGCCAGCATTTTTGGCTCATTTGATCTGGTGCTGTGTCGGAATGTATTGATATATTTTAATGCACAAGCAAAGAAACGGGCTATCCGAAAATTCATAAAGACCTTGAGCAGCTGCGGCTATCTTATCCTTGGCGAATCAGAATGGATGACTGAGGATCAACAATCTGCTTTTACGGAAATAGACCACAAAAATAGAATATACAAAAAAAAGTAAGAGTACCTACCATGAATTTTTTGAACACGATATCAGTAAAAGCCCGAATTGCAGCATTATTTGTCATTTTCATTGTCTTTTTTGCATTTTTTGGGCTGTTCACTCTCAAGAAAATCGGAGAGATTGGTGCTTTGACCCGCACCATGTACGATCATCCTCTGCAAGTTGTCCAGGCAACGCTGAAGGCCACATTAGGTGTTGTGAAGATGCATAAAGGGATGAAGGATTTGTCCATGGCAACAACAAAAATGGGAATAAATATTGCTATCCAAACGGTTCAAAATGAAGAAAAAGCTGTCTACCAGTACCTTGAGACCGTCAAAGAACTGATTGTTGGAGTTGAAGGTAAAAAACTTACCGAGAAAGCCGTGGAGACGTTTGCTGGTTGGAAACCGATTCTGGTTGAAGTAGAAGAGCTTGTTTTGAAGGGTGAAAAGGAGGCTGCAGGTGAAATCATCCGCAAAAAAGGAGCTGATTACGTAATCAAACTTGAGCGGCAAATGAAAGAGCTCGCTGACTATGCCAATTCAAAGGCTGACAGTTTTATGATGGGTGCTGATGAAACCAGGCAAAATACAACAATCATGGTCATTGTCAGCTTCTGCATTACTGCTGTTGTCTGTCTGACCTTATCTCTTATTGTGATTAACAGCATTATTAAGTCCTTGGGGCTTTTACAGAATCAAATGGCCGTTATAACCAGTACCAACGAGATGGAACCTGTTGAAGTTTTGGGTAAAAATGAAATAACAACACTTGCCTCGCACTTCAATATATTGATTTCTACGATGAAGGACCAGTTCTGGCTCCGAAACAGCATCGAGAAAATCAACCGGGAATTGGGTGGCGATGTAACATTTGAAGAAATGACGGATAAATGCATCAGCATAATTTCCCATAGCATCAATGCCTGTACCGGGGCCTTTTATCTTTATGATGAAAAGGACACGTGCAAGCTCACCTCATCGTTTGCCTTTGTTGAACAAAATTATCTTGCCGGCAGTTTCTCATTGGGTGAGGGCATCATCGGCCAGGTTGCCAAGGAAAAAGCTCCCATTCTTTTAAAAAATATTTCTCGGGATGACGCCTGTGCCAATACAGGCACAGTCAGTGAACCGCCAACCAGTATCTACGCTGTTCCAATACTCTACAACAGGAAACTTCTGGCTATCATGGAGGTCGCCTCGTTTGAACCAATTGTTGAGATAAAAAGACAGTTTATAGACGAGGCTGCAGTCGCTATCGCCAGTTTGCTTAATAATGCACTGCAAAGCAAGAAGGTAAATGACCTTTTTGATAAATCCCAGACTGCCAATGAAGCATTGAAAACTAAAACCAGTGAGATTAATGCCCAAAATGAAGAACTCAATGCTGTAAACAAGGAGTTGCAGGCCCAGCGAGATGAACTTCAGGCCCAGCGAGATGAACTTCAGGCCCAGGCATCGGAACTCGAAACAAAACGCATTCAGGTGGAAGAAGCCGACAGATTGAAATCAGAGTTTCTCTCCAATATGAGTCATGAGCTTCGTACTCCATTAAACAGTATAATGAGCCTGTCTCAATTGATGATCAGCAGAGGGGTTGATAAAGATCCTGCCAAGGCTGTGGAATACCTCCATGTAATTGATCGAAACGGTCGGCAACTGCTGAACCTGATCAATGACATTCTTGATCTGACCAAAATTGAGTCGGGCCGTATGGATATTTATCCAACAAAATTTGAGGCAAGGCAACTTGTTGATCGAATAAGGGAAACTGTGCACCCTCTTGCTGACAAGAAAAACCTGCAGATTGAAATAAATGTTGATAATGCACCGCTTCTTTTTTCTGATGAAGATAAAGTCTACCAGATACTGCTTAATTGCTGCTCAAATGCTATTAAATTCACAGATAAAGGAACAATAACCTTAAATGTTAAGGAAACAGGCGGGAAAATATATTTCACGGTAAAGGACACCGGGATAGGTATCCCGGTTGAAAATATTGGCAGCATTTTTGATCAATTTCGCCAGATTGACGGCTCCTTTACCAGGGTTCATGAGGGAACAGGGCTTGGACTTGCAATTTCCAGAAAGCTTGCACATCTCCTTGGAGGAGACATAACGGTTGAGTCAACTCCGGGTACTGGCAGTATTTTCACCTTAAGTCTGCCGGCAACCTTTGCTGGTTCTCAAATCCAGGAAAAAACTAGCGATATAGTTGCCAGCCCAGCAGTGGCGACTTTCAAGAGTAAAATCGAAACACCGGTGTTGATTATTGACGATGAAGAAGATGCCCGCGCCACACTTTCAACGTATCTTAATGACGGAGGATATAAGGTTATTTCTGCAAGCGACGGCAAGGAAGGACTTGCGCTGGCCAAAACAGTCCAACCCAGCGTAATCTGCCTCGACCTGCTGATGCCGAATATGGATGGCTGGGAGGTCTTGAGGCATCTAAAATCTATTCCGGAAACTGTCGCAATTCCGGTTGTTATTTCCTCGGTATCAGATGATAAGGAGACAGGCTGGGCTCTTGGAGCTGCCGGCTATGTCCCTAAACCTGTAAACAATAAAACTTTGCTGGACGAAATCGGACGTCTAACCGGCTCAAAGACAGGATCACGATTGCTGATTGCCGATGATGACCTTGGTATCCTGGAATTCCTAAAGGATTATTTAGGCAATAATGGATTTGACGTTGAGACTGCCAATAATGGCAAAACAGTGATGAAAATGATTGCAGCTTCCCCTCCTCAACTACTCATTCTTGACCTTTTGATGCCTGACATGGATGGTTTCAGCATTCTTGAACAACTACGTAAAAATCCAGACACCCAGGATCTACCAGTAATTATACTGACAGCGAAAGACCTTACAAAAGAAGATTCCCAACGGTTATCCACGGCAGTAAAAACCATCAAAAAAGAGAAATTGAACAAGGAAACATTTTTAAATCAGATCAAAGCAGCGCTCGAAGGCCCTGACCAAACCACTTCAGTAACACAGCCAACATCTGATCTGATTCTTGTTGTTGAAGACAATGATATAGCTTCTGAACAGATAACTGCCGCATTAATCGACAGTGGTTTTGATGTTGTGGTTTCCAAAGATGGAGAAGAAGGATTGGCACAAGTTAAGTACAAAATTCCAGCTGCTATTGTTCTTGACTTGATGATGCCAAAAGTTGACGGTTTTGGGGTTTTGGAACAGATTCGATCAAAACCCCAAACAGCCACTATACCTGTGCTTATTCTTACGGCCAAGGAATTGACTGCTGATGAGCGAAGCCGATTGACTCACAACAATGTCCAGCAGTTGATCCAAAAAGGAACCGCAGACCGCGACCAACTTGTTGCCAGTGTAAAACGAATGCTTGCCACTTCCAGGCTGAAACCTGTTAAAGGTCCATCAGAAACACAGTCCAGTCTCGGCAGCATTCTATTGGTTGAAGACAATCCTGACAACCGGTTGACTGTTTTAGCTATTCTTGAAGAGGAAGGCTTTGAGCTATTCATTGCCGAGGACGGTAAACAGGGGGTGCAGATGGTGAAAGAGAAGATGCCTGACTTGATTCTTATGGATATTCAATTGCCAACTATGAGTGGTATGGAAGCTATTAAAGCCATTAAAGATGATCCTGCGACGAATAAAATTCCGATTATTGCTGTTACCGCCAGAGCAATGAAGGGTGACAAAAAGACTATATTAGACGCAGGTGCTGATGATTATGTCTCAAAACCAATCAACCCTGCTGAGCTTCAAGCAAAAGTAAAAAAATGGATGGGCTGATTTGACTGCCAGGACAATAATACATGTCCCCATCGGCGAGATGAGGGTATCGGCAACACCTGACAATATATTATATACCTGCGTTGGGTCATGCTGTGCTGTTGCCTTGTATGATGCTGAAAATAAAATTGCCGGCTTGGTTCATACGGTCTTGCCCGGTACTCGAGACACTCTTCGTGCTGGTGACCGCAACGCTTTTCTTACTGATGCCGGCATCCTGCTTTTAATCTCGGAGATGGAGCAACAAGGTGCTGTTTGTGCGCAGATGACAGCAATTATTGTCGGTGGTGCCTGTCTCGCCGCTGATGGAAATTCAAATATCGGTTCCCGTAATGTCGAGAAGGCCCTCTTTTTTCTGAAAAAAGCTGAGATACCTGTAACAAGAAAGGAAACGGGAGGAGAGTTGGGCCGTGTGATTGAAATTGCTGTAAACAATGGCTGCTTGAAGATTCGGCAAACTCCTGTTAATAAATTACAAATGCCAGAAGAGAGCGTTGACAATTTTCTCTCCGAATCCGACCTGAACTCCATTAGCAGAAATATCAGCCGTCTACAGGCCAGTCCAAAGGCTGCCCGAGAACTTTTTGATGTAATCCATGAAATAAATATTGACTGGCAGCAGGTTGAAATAATCTTTTTTCAAGACATTGTGCTTGCATTGCATGTATTCCAAATGTGCAATTCAGATTATTATGGAGTCCCAGGTCAGATTGACTCATTTGACACAGCTCTTTCCAGACTGGGTCCGGACCGTTTTCGTCGTATCTGTGTTGTAGCTGCAGCGGGAAGAAACAATGACACACTACTGGCGAACAAGGGGCTTGATCAAAAGGCCTTGTCAAGGCACTGCCTTGCCAGTGCAATTTGTGCCCAGCACATTGCCAAAAAAACGAGCCCGAATATGCAGCGGCAAGCTTCTATTGTACAACCTCCCATGGAGCATGGCAAAATGACCCTGGCTGCAATAGTCCATACCTCCTGCTGTATTAGCTCGATGTTAGGCGTAACTGCTGCCAAAGAAATGGTAAATTCTGATTTTTCATTATATGTACTTGAACAGACAAAAATTGTTCATGTTGATGACCGATTTCTTTCAAAAATTATTAAGATACTGCGGAGTAAAGAGCTTTTGCCGCATTAATTTCATGGCTGCGGTTGGCGGTCTGAAGGAGAGAGTTATGAGCAAGCAAACACCAGTTTTACTTGTTGTTGATGATAGGCCTGATAACCTTTTTATTATTGAACAATTGGCACATGAATATATTCCTTCCTGTGTAGTTCATACGGCCCCCAATGCAGATGCTGCTTTTCAGATGGCATTAGAAAAAAATCCTGACGGCATTTTGAGTGATATTCAAATGCCTGGCAGGAATGGTATTGAACTGTGCCGGCAATTAAAAGAAACTCCTGAAACTATGCAGATACCTGTGCTGCTCATAACTGCTCATAAATCCAACCCGAATCTGCTCGTCCAAGGCTTGGAGGCCGGTGCTGATGATTTCATTGCCAGACCCATCGATAATTTAGAACTAGCTGCCCGTATCAAGGTGATGTTTCGAATCAAGCATGTTCAAGATGAACTTTTGGAAGCAAAACATGGGCTTGAGCAGAAGGTAAGCCAACGTACTGCAGATTTAAGCAAGGCAAATGAAGAGCTGAAAAATGAAATCGTTAGGCGTAAGCATACGCAAGATGAACTACTCAAAAATCAATATTTTCTTCAAAAAGCTCAAGAAATTGGACAAATAGGTACGTGGGATTTTGATATCAAAACAAATAAACTGCTCTGGACAGATGAAAACTACAGGATCTTTGGAATTCCCATTGGGACAGAACTCACATATGAAATGTTCATGAATTGTATCCATCCCGATGATAGAGAATACGTTGATAAACAGTGGAAGGTATCTTTTGATAAGAAATTCTATGATATTGAACATCGCTTGTTGGTCGATGGAGAGATAAAATGGGTAAGGGAAAAGGCTGAACTCGAATTCAATGATAAAGGTGAATGCGTCCGAGGCACAGGGGTTGCCCAGGATGTTACCGAACGTAAGCAAACAGAAAATGAGAAAAAAAGTCTTGAGGCTCAACTTCAACAAGCCCAGAAAATGGAAACCATCGGCACACTTGCCGGGGGTATTGCTCATGATTTTAATAATATTCTTTTTCCTTTAGTAGGGTATACGGAAATGTTATTAGAGGATGTCCCTGAAGACAGTCCATTTCGAGAAAACCTTGCTGAAATTTATACAAGTGCCATGCGAGCCAAAGATTTAGTGCAGCAAATTCTCACCTTTTCACGTCATGAAAAGCATGAAACAAAACTAATGAAAATACAACCGATAGTCAAAGAAACGGTGAAAATGATCAGGTCTACAATACCATCCACAATTGAAGTCACCTTGAATATGGGGAGTCATTTTGGAATTATAAATGCAGATCCTACCCATGTACACCAACTGATGATGAATCTTTTAACAAATGCCTATCACGCAATAGGGGATGAAGTGGGCCAGCTTAAGGTTGAGATTAAAGAAGTTGAATTAAGCAATTTTGAATTAATGACTCCCCGTATGGTTCCCGGAATTTATAATTGCATCACAGTCTCTGACACAGGCGCTGGTATAGATGATAAGACGAAAAAAAGAATATTTGAGCCATTCTTTACCACAAAAGAAAAAGGTAAAGGCACTGGTATGGGACTTTCAGTTGTACATGGCATCGTTGAATCCATGGCAGGTGGAATTCAAATTTCCACAGAGCTTGGCAAAGGCACTGAATTTTCGGTTTATATTCCAGTGGTAAAGAGTTCCGTAAAAGAACACAGTGCTCAAGCTAAAGAATCCGTCCCGGGTGGGACTGAAAAAATCCTACTTATAGATGATGAAGAAACTATTATTAGAATGGAGAACAAAGTGCTTCAGCGCTTAGGGTATCAGATTACTTCATGCACGGACAGTATTAAAGCTCTGGAGGTTTTCAGTTCATCCCCAGGGAAATTTGACCTGGTTATAACTGATTTTGCTATGCCCGACATGCCAGGAGACAAATTGGCTGCAAAATTAATAGAAATACGATCTGATATTCCCATTTTGCTTTGCACAGGATACAGTAAACCCATGTCTGAAGCAAAAGCGATCTCCATGGGAATTAAAGGTTTTCTAAATAAGCCCATTGGAAAAAGAAATCTTGCCTTGAAGATACGTGAAGTATTGGATGAAAACAAATAATACTCACCATTTTTTTTATCGTAGACTTTACATGGGTAGCTAAAAAACCTGATAGGATGCTAAATTTAATGAAAATTAAAACATTACAACCCGGCATTAAAAAAGGCTCATGTTGCGTTTCGGGGTCTTTTGGAATTTGGTGAAAAAAAACAAGCTTTGACTTGCATTACGGATCCTTATGATGATAGATATCCGCCTTACTACTAACTGGTTACACTCGGATCGGAGCGGATGAAGGTAAACATAAAGACCCTGATAGATGATGTACAATGTTATGAAACTGTTCGCGAACT
>PIVS01001216.1 GCA_003353855.1 Desulfobacteraceae bacterium | reverse complement strand
GCATTTCTATATTCGCTTTTTCCTAATTTGATTTGGATGAAAGCTCAGAGATTTTTTTCTCATCTAATACTATGCTTTGAATTATTATATCACGTTCTGATTCAAAATTAATTCGTGCTTTACCTTTGGTATCGCTAAAAGCAGAAACAACAAATTTTACCAAAGGTGTTATACGTATCCAAGTCATTTCAATATATCTCTCGCCATTTGGAATCAACTGAGTTATATAAAAGCGCTTTGCAGGTATTCCACTGAGAGTTACATCACGCACAGATATATCTGCACCGATCTCCTTAAAATTATTTATATGACTACTAATTTCATCATTCGGCTTATTAACATATATATCCTGAATATTCATATAATTAAATTGAATTCCCTGGACTATTCTATTTGTATTGGGATCATTATCACGCCTCAACATAATTTCCCCGCCACCGAATCTGAATGCAGAGTCATCTATTTTCCATTGGCGTGGCAAATTAAATCCTAGACCGATTTTTTCATAAATTATTTGCTTATGGCCTTTACTTTTTCCCAGTGATC
>PIVS01000712.1 GCA_003353855.1 Desulfobacteraceae bacterium | reverse complement strand
AAGGGTTTCCGGCAATGCAGCACAATTGATTTTTACAAAATTTTTTCTGCACCTGGCGGATTTTAGATAGAGATTTTGGACAACAACTTCTTTTCCGGCACCGGTTTCACCTGTTATCAATACATTCAGGCAGGTATTGGCCACAGTATTGATCAGCTCTGTTATTTTTAATATCGAGTTGCTGATACCGATTAATGGAGTATTCATCATTTAATTGCTTTTTGTTATCCTGGTTAAAACAACACAGAGCACAGCTCTGTTAGGTTAATTTGTTTTGCTTTTTTAAAGTAAATTTAGGGCCTAGTGTAAAATAATTTCATTACAGTGTTGAAGCGGTCCTTTGAATATTCAGTATAAACACCATGATGTATGACACAATGTGGTATACAATATAGGTAAATTAAAGTGGCCATGTCAAGGGATTTATCAAATAAAAGCCAAATGATTTATAGCTGATAGGTCCCTGACCTTCGGTAGTTGTTTGTATGCCTGATAGTAAAATTATTTATGGGAATAGTTGAAATTGCATTAGATGGAAAAAGAAATTCCAGTGAAGGCTAACGCCACTCAATATCTTGGGAACGGAACATGAGGATTATTTTTTTGCCGGGTAAAAGTTTCAGTCTTTCTGCCTGATCCGGGGGAAAACTTATATTCAGTGACAAGTCCCCGGCATGGACGGTGGTCATGATGTGGTTGCAGCTTTTTTCGATGAGCATGGAGGTGATTTCCCCGGTGATTTGGTTATCACTGTTTTTCTTCTCTTTTTCAAGGCTGATACGAACCTTTTCCTTTTGTATCACGGCAAAGCCGTCGCTTTTTTCTCTGGGGGGCAGGCGGATATGTTCAGCATCTTCCTCCTTGCCAAGCCATTTGACGGGGTAATCTTTCCCAAGGTCATAGGGCGGGGGAATGATATTTTCCGTCCCCGTTGAAAAGATTTGACCATTGGCAATGGAGATCCTTGTATCGCTGCATTCATACAGCCAGGGCAGATCATGGCTGGCAATTATGATGGTGCACCCCCATTCCTCTCTGGCAGCAAGGGAGGCTTTCCGGATCTGCCCGGCACTTTTGGCGTCCACACTGGCCACGGGTTCATCCAGGATCAACACTTCGGGCTTGAGGATGAGGCGGGCGGCCATGGCCACCCGTTGGGCTTCCCCGCCGGAAAGTTCATGCCATTGGCGCTGGGCAAACTCCTTGTGGGCAAGTCCTACACTTTCAAGGGCGTCGTTAATTCTGTTTTCCAGATTGTCCATGTCTTTTCGGATTTTCAGGCCATAGGCAATATTGTCAAAAACCGACCGTTTTAAGAGATAGGGCTTCTGGGTGAGCAGGGTAATCCTGGAGCGGACCCGGGGGGATAGAACAAATTCTTTTCGTCCGTTGAACCATACCTCTCCTGTACTTGGCTTCAGGGCAAAGGCCATGATTTTGAGCAGGGTGCTTTTACCGCTGCCGTTGGGGCCGGTCAGGCCGGTGATAGACCCCTGGAGGATTTTTAACGAATCAATATCCAATACTTTTTTATCCCCGTAATAGTGCTGGATATGGTTCAGTTTGTATGAAATACGGGTCATTTTCATTGTTTTCTTAAAAAGGAGAGGGAAATGTTTACGGCAAAGGCAATCCCAATTAGGACAATGCCCAGTGCAATGCCGTCGGCAAACATACCCTTGTTGGTTTCAAGGGCAATGGCCGTGGTAATGGTTCTTGTATGATATTTTATATTGCCCCCCACCATCATGGAAATCCCTACTTCGGTGAGTACCCGTCCATAGGCGGTAACTGCGGCTGCAAGGAGACCGTATCTGACTTCCCACAAACAAGTAGTAATAATATTTTTTTTCCCGGCTCCCAGGGAGATCAGGGTCAGCTTGAGTTCTTGGTCAATATTTTCAACAATGGAGGCGGTGATGGCCGTTACAATGGGAAAGGCAAGGATGGTCTGGCCAATGGTAATCCCGGTGAGGGTAAATAAAAGTCCGAATTGGCCCAGGGGGCCCTGGCTGGAGATAAAGGCATAGACCAGAAGGCCCACGGATACCGTGGGGAGAGCCAAAAGGGTATCTAAAATGGTTCTCAGGGGTCTTTTCCATCTGAAATTAAAATATCCCAGAAGGAAGCCGCAGGGCAGACCTGCTCCAAGAGATATCAGCATGGAGCAGGTGGATGCCTTGAGGGTTGCAGAAATAGCCGTCCAGGTGGAGTGGTCAAAGCTTATCAGCAGTTCAATGGCCCGGATAAA
>PIVS01000711.1 GCA_003353855.1 Desulfobacteraceae bacterium | reverse complement strand
CTGTCTGTACTGAAACAACCCGAGCTAAGCGGTTGGGTCAGTATCGGACTGCCGGATGATTATGCCACACGGTTTCTGCCCGAAATTCTGGCCGGATTTTCACGCACACACCCGAAAGTCCAGGTCGAAGTGACCTGTGAACCCAGCCATAAGCTTTTGGAAAGAATGCAGCGCCGGGAACTGGATTTGGCCATGACCACCTCAGCCACGGCAGAGATTGAAAACTGCATATTGCTCAGACAAGACCCCACGGTGTGGGTGACTTCGGATCAGCATTGCCAGCATGAACACAAGCCGCTTCCTCTGGCGCTTTTCCCTGATGAGTGCTATTGCAGAAATTGGATCCTGTCCGCCCTGAAACAGGCTGGGATCGAATACCGAATCGCCTACACCAGCCCGAGTATGATGGGATTGACGGCTGCTATCTCGGCCGGCCTGGCTGTTACAGCCATCAGTCAGAGCATAGTCCCTCCGGGAATGCGCCAGCTTCACCCGGAAGAGGGGTTTCCTTCTCTGCCCAGCGCCGCCTTTCTGCTTAACCGCAATCCAGACTCAGACAATTGTGTGGTAAATTCCCTTGCTGAGCATATCAAGAAGGCCTTTGCCATTGGAATGAACCTGTGATTGCTCCTCCCCCGACAAACTGGAGACTTAAGCGACTATGGACATGTTCAACAATCAAAATGAACCGAATGTTATCGGTTATTTTTTTTTAAAGGAAAATAGATGAAAGCGATTCGAATTAATCCGGATAATGTATGGTCTGATGATGATTTTCCCTTTAATCAAGCGGTTGTCGAGCCTGAAGGCAGGCGGGTTCACTTGACAGGGCAAGTCGCTTGGAACCAAAATGGCGAAGTTGTTGGTGGAGATGATGCCAAAATACAAACAGAGTGTGCTCTTGACAATATTTCGAAAATACTCTCAAATCTTGGGGGAACCATTGCCGACATTGTCTCGTTAACAATGTATTACGTTAGATATGAAGACCTCAATGCTATACAACGTGTCCGCTCTCTGCGTTTTGAGAAAGCCACAGGACCAGCGGTAACAGGAGTACAGGTTACATCTCTTGTGGACCCTGAGTTACTTGTCGAACTAACAGCCGTCGCAGTTATCCCAAGTAAAAATTTTATTGAGAATGATGAACACCAAAAAGGGGCAAACAAACAAAAATGCCGCGGGTAAAACCGCAGATGTTCAAACCTATGTCCATGCAAATATTTATTTAATTTTTTACAGATAGTGAAGAATGAGAGGACGCCATGTTATGAGCTAATCGGTGCTTAAATATGAAGAACAAATGTGGGAACTATTCGATTTGACAAAGGGTCAAATGTCTGATCTTTTTGAAACTTATTATGGTTCTCTTAAAGAAGCCGTGCCCGCTGAAAAAGTTAAAAAACAAGAATAATTTTTTTAAAACAAATTTTTATCGATATCCATTCTTCCATGTAAAATACCTATGATATCAATATGGTTATCTGAATGAAGATAAAAAATGATATGTTTACTAACAGGAAATGAATAATAACCGGGACTGATTTCAGGTCTTTGCCTTCCAAGTTTCGGGTTGGCAGCAAGTTGCTCAAGTTTAAATTCGATATCCAGCAGATATTTTTCTGCCTGTTTCTCCACCCAAGTTTCAACTGTGTAATTCCAGATTTCCAGTAAATCAGACTTCGCAGCGGGAGTGAGGCGGTAATTAGGCATTCTTGGCCTCTGTAATAATATCACTTACTGACTGATCAACAAATTTTGCCTGTTCAGCTTGCTTAGCGCCTTTTGCTAAACGTTTTTTTAACACCTCAAGTTTCATGTATTGTACCAGTTCTTCATTGCTCTCCCAGAACCGCAAAGCATCACGAATTACCTCACTGGCGTTGTTGTAAAAACCTGATGTTACTTTTTGCCTAATCCCAGCCTCAAGCTCTGGAGTTAATGAAATATGCATGTTATACCTCCTCTTTTATAAAAATGCTGGGGGATTTAAAAAAGGCCCTAACTTTTTTACCCCGGCAACATAGCTGTTTAAGATAATGATAGCATCAATACAAATATTGTCAATCTTTGTATGATCATGCAAAGAATACTCCAACCACAGAATGCTTCGGGTAAACCGCAGATTCTGGTTGTTAGAGTGCCAAATAATATGGGTCACCATTGTTAGTCAAAATGAGAATTGTTCAGCTAAAAAGTTAAACACTGCGCATTAATATGGACAGGAGATGTAGTATGCATAAGCCAAATTGT
>PIVS01001215.1 GCA_003353855.1 Desulfobacteraceae bacterium | reverse complement strand
GACTTAGGACTGCAAATTTTATAACTTGAACGAAATAGCTTGCCTTTTGGCCCATCTACTGCGTTGCATCAAAGGCCAAATAGGCCTGCTATTAAATCTTTGATGCGCCTTGTAGATGAACCAAAATTCTGCGCTATTTTTGTCCAACTGGTGCTCTTATTTCATCCGCAGTCCTTATCTTGATCAGATAGAATTGAGGGGCAGGCAATATCTGTATAGTAAACAGGTCTTCCCTGCCTTTTTAAAAAAGAATAGCATTTTTTTAAAAATTGCTATGGATAGGCGGTCTTCCAAAGGCGGTGGGATTTTGCCCAAACTGCGTGTGGATTTTCTTGCCATTAATATGGCCACGACATTCCCCCGGCTTGATTCTCCGCATCTAATCTGCAGGTAAAAAAGGTTTTTGTCTGGACCTATGTCATTTTTTCAGGCACAGCTATCCTATACCAATCCAGGTTGGTTTTTTTCAACTTAAACCAGCTTAAACGTTTTTTTAGGAATTAATGTCTAAAACTTCGGCGTAGCCGGTGGCAAGACCTGTCCAATA
>PIVS01001214.1 GCA_003353855.1 Desulfobacteraceae bacterium | reverse complement strand
GGACGTTCAGCAGCTCGTTGAGACGATCAACCAGCTGATTGGTGTGACAAATGCTTATATCCTGTTTGACGCCAAAACGGTGATTGAAGCATATGCCGGCAAAGGGCCCCCGAAGCGTTCCAGGGTTTTTGACTTCATGGGGAACGATTGTACGGTGTATACTGGCGGACCGGGAGCTCCTGGCTACGCGGCTACAGCGGTGCAGTTGAATGACCTTGACACACTTTCTATATACGTCGGTCAGAATGGTGAAGCTGGTACCTTTGGGGCCGGGTCTGCGTCACTCGTCTCTAGGAAGAAGCTGGTGGACATATCGGAGGAGAATATAACGAAACCCTGGGAGGCCGGTATCATCATAATCGCCGGCAGCGGCGGGGCCGGTGGCGGGTGGTATCACCACAAATCATTTAGCGGCCAGAAATGCTGTAGTGGCATAAATGGGTATGCAGGCGGGCAGGCCCCTCTGAGCTTTGACGATGACGTAAGCGCGGCGGGCGCAGGCAAGACAGGTGACGGTCTTGATGGGGAGGGCGGCAACTTGGACGAGG
>PIVS01000177.1 GCA_003353855.1 Desulfobacteraceae bacterium | reverse complement strand
GAAATTACTATTCTCGAAATCAATATTCTTAAATTTTGGCTCCAGATAAGCACCCACAACTTTCAGGTGTTCTGTACATGCTTGTTCCATTTCAACTTGCCGATCTCGATTTCGAGGATCAACATAATCAAACATTTTTTCGCCTGATTTTCGCGTATCAAGTTCTATTTCGGTATAAAGCAGTTCAGGTAAATGTACTAGTGAGTGTTTTTGAGATACCTTTAATCGCAAGTCATACAACGCTGCAAATTGATATTCCTTATCCATTGATGCAACAGCTTCCTTTATAACAGATGTTTTATAAAGAAGCACTGATCCGAAATTAAAATCATCGCGAAGGCTGCCTTCTTGGTATTCAATTACCGGATGAGCTTTTAATTGACCATCTTTTTTTTCGTAATAATCGGCGTTAAGTCTCTTTTCAAAAATCGTGTCGAGTAACTTTTTGCCTGTAGCGAACCTATGATAAAAATCCAAGTATGGTAAATCAAAAGGGACCCCCTTACCGGTAGAGTCTTGTTTAAAGTTTAATATCCATTTCAATATGTACCAGTAGGTACCCAAAACATCAGCCGTTTTGATCCAATATTTTTCGATCTCTTCGATTGATTTGAGTATGTTTGGATCATGGCTAAATTCAAGATGGTCAAGAGTTTTGAGTTGTTTCTCAATGTCCGATTTTAATTTTAGTCTTTGGCATAGATGAATTCTGACCAGCTTGTGGTCAGCTAAAAAATCCAGTCGAAACGTTTTTAAAAAGTGGTAGTGGCAACTTATATGCGGATTTTTTTTGCCGAAGACATCATTGCAAACCCTTACAAAGCCAGGTCTTAAATCGCTTATTGTGGCTAACGGAGTTCCATATTTCAATTTAACTTTTTCTAAAACCTTTTTAACAGTTTCATATTTTTTATGAAGCAAACCGCAAAACTCTAAAAACCGTTTGGCAATCATTCCAATTGTACTTGGAGGCAAATCAATTTTAGCTGGCGAACACTTCAAGCACCCCTGAATCTCTTCCAACTGGCGGTGATCGTCGTATCGCATACGTCCCACTTGTTAGAGAAGTATTTGTGCTCATCACAAAAATTGGAACCTGAAATCAAGGTGAATTTTCCCAAATCGAAGGAATAGCAAGTCTTCCAGTCGGTTTTAAGCAAATTTGTTTTCTTGCCGCAGATCAAACATGAGGACTGCTCCGGATACAAACGAATCTTCAGACCAGAAAGAGAGTCGAGCACAGTCTTGTCGGAATGAAACTTTATTCGTAGCTCCTTCAAAAGCTCTAAGGCTTTTTTTTTTCGATCAACTGATTTTCTAGTAGAAGTTTTTCTACCTTTTTAAGCGGCAATTTCAAACTGTACTTTTTTACAAGCTGCTTTAAACTCGTCATTTTAATCCTATTATGCTCTAAAACCGCCTTTAGGAGCACAATCAAATCCTTTTTCCGTACATCCTTTTCAAAATAGTCTTCCGTTTGACGGGAACCTATAAGTCTGTATTTTTTCTTTTTGTTTTTCATCACCTCTTCTGGGAGGTATATGTATTTGCTGCCTAATTTCACCCGGTTCAGCTTTTCTTGCCCGATCAGGGTCTGTATTTGTTTGGAAATGCTAATTTTAAGAATGTTCTCCAATTCCTCTCTGGAAACCCCCTGTTTACTTTTGTCGATCAGCTTTAAGATAGACTCAAGACTGTTTCCGTATTGAGAAAAGCCAATCTCATGGAAAAACCAAATACCGTTGTTGTCAAAACAGGGGATCTTGGGCAATGTGATGAACTGCCCGCGATGAGTATAACTCGTCATATAATTTAACGCCCGTAAATCTCGCCGAACCGTAATGACTGAAACATTCACAGATTGCACGAGTTTCTCAAAAGATAGCACCTTTTTCTGCCCAATGAACTGTTCAATAGTTTTCAATCTCTCTTCTTTGTTAGTCATCCAGTCCGCTCCCTAATGATCAAATTACATATGATTGTATTACATAATAATGTAATTTGATCATTAGGTCAAGTACCTGATTTGACGTCCTTTTTTTAATGAATATTGAGAATAATGCTCAATATTCTAATAAATCAACAATGTTGTTAAGGGGTAACGTATTGTAATTGTAGCTTAATTTAAGATTCAACGGCCTGATGGGACAATAGCAACACCATCATCGGATTTTTTTGCCGTGCCCGTGATGGGAGCGGTCCTCCATACCATCAATTTCTTCCGGAAGCCGGATTTCGGTTTGATCCTGTATTATCTTTTTAACCGCCACTTTTCTTTTAACCGGTTCAATCCATTTGATCAGGGCGGTGAATAATTCTTTATCATCGATCGGCTTGGTCACATGGTCGTTCATACCGACTTCCAGGCTTTTTTCCTCATCACCGGACATGGCATGGGCGGTGATGGCAATGATCGGCATATTTCGGATTTCAGATTTCAGATTTCGAATTATTCGCGTAGCGGTGTATCCATCCATCACCGGCATTTGAATGTCCATGAGGATTGCATCATATTTGTTTTTTTTCACAGACTCGACGGCTTCCAGGCCATCACTGGCCATGGTAACATTCAGACCTGCGTTCTCGAGAATCTCCCGGGCCACCTGCTGGTTAATTTCGTTGTCTTCTGCCAGTAGAATCTTTGCGCCTCGAATCTTCTGAAGGGCTAACAGATAAGGAATATCCGGCTTTTGTCTTATGGGGTGTTTCGCAATTTTTTTCTCGAAAATACCCATGATCGTATCAACCAGGATCGAAGCGTTTACCGGCTTGACCAGGAAGCCTTCCAGGCCCATATTTTCAGCCTGCTGCATGATATCTTCTCGACCGTAAGCGGTCACCATGATGATCGCTGGAGTCGGTGACAGGCCTGTATTTGCCCTGATTCGTCGTGAAGTCTCTATGCCGTTTATGCCGGGCATCTTCCAATCCATGATCAACAATTTGTATGGCTGACCTTCAGAGATACTCCTGTCGAGCTCGACCAGGGCTTCTTCGCCGCTCCCGACAACTGAAACAACAAACCCCATAGATTCTAACATTTCTCTTAAAATGGTCTGTGCGGTGATACTGTCATCGACCAGCAGGATCTTCATTTTTATCAGGTCTCCGACATCGCGGGACCATTCCTTTTCCCTGGTATGAAGGCCGAAAATTGCTGTAAAGCTGAAGGTGCTGCCTTTGCCGGCTTCACTTTTCACACTGATTTCACCGCCCATCATCTCGACCAGATGTTTTGAAATTGTTAGGCCCAGTCCGGTGCCGCCGTATTTACGGGTTGTGGAACTATCGGTCTGGGAAAACGGTTGAAACAATTTACCCGCCTGTTCTTGGCTCATGCCGATGCCGGTGTCTTGAACTGAAAACCGAAGCGTTGTATTGTCCCGGGTTTTTTCAACCGGTTCTATAATTACGATTATCTCTCCTTTCTCTGTAAATTTAACCGCGTTATTCGTTAGATTCAGTAGAATCTGTCCAAGCCTCAACGGGTCTCCAACAAGAAACATGGGAATATCGGGTGTAACCTGAAACATGATCTCCAGTCCCTTCTCATAGGCCTTGACAGGTATAACGCCGCTTAAATTGTCCAGGACATCCTCCAAATGAAAGTCAATCGATTCCAAATCCAGCTTACGGGCTTCGATCTTTGAGAAATCGAGGATATCATTAATGATGTTAAGAAGGGATTTAGCAGATACGTCAATCTTATTGAGGTAATCATGCTGCTTAGGCGTCACATCGGTTTTTAGGACCAGATAACTCATGCCGATAATGGCGTTCATTGGGGTGCGTATCTCATGGCTCATGTTGGCCAGGAACTCACTTTTAGCCTGGTTGGCTGCATCAGCCGTTGCTTTAGCGTGATGCAACAGCTCATTGGCAGCTTCAAGTTGTGCTGTACGTTCAACAACACGTTGTTCCAACTCTTCGTTTAATTTGCGCAACTTTTCGGTCATAGTGTTGAAAGCTATGCCTAAGGCACCGACTTCGTCAGTTGACATTATTTCTACTTTAGCCTTCAAATTACCGGCAGCAATAACTCTTGCCACCTCGGTGAGTTTGGAAATAGGGCGGGAAATGGAACGAGCAATGAAGAAAGCAAGCACAAAAACAGTGAGTGTAACAACGCAAATAATAAAAAGTGTAGACTGGATGATTGCTTTCTTGGCAACCTCAATGCTTTTAGCAGAATAACCTACCACAATCGATCCTACTACGTGTCCTTTATATATAATTTCACGTTGCGCAAAAACAATTCTTTCGTTTTTCATATGCTGTTCAGCTTTATAAAAGGAATCTCCAAAATCACTTGATATCTCAAGATATGCGAGTGTCTCTACAGAACTCTGCTGTTGGGCTATTTCCTGTATTTTATTCTCGTTTAAATTCCAAACATGTAGCGCCAGGAGATCCCTAATCCTGTATATTGATTCCTCAAGACGAGTATTGAGATCAGCTTCCAATTGGTTAACAAATAAAACATAGTTAATGGTGCCAAAGACAACCATCACAAAAAATGTCACGCAGACAAGCCACACCCCAAATCTCTGAGCAATACTTTTTATTTGCATGATAAAAATAATATTCTACCAGATAATAAAATCGTAAATCTCATTTTTAGCCCCTAGTACTTCGACAATATTTAAATGTAGCCGAATAACTATTCTTTTACATATTTGTCGTGTATCTCTTTATATTCTCCACTCGCATGAATCTTGATTAACTCCTTGTCCGTTAGAGCCTGTAACTCAACAAGATTTGGATAATCCGAGTTTTTGCTAAACAAAATAAATTGATGTTCCTCAAACGGAGCAGGACCCAGAGCAATCGAAATATCATCATGCAACCCCATTTCATCCCGGATAGCCAAACCAACTTCTTTGTAAGTCAAAAACATATCAATCTCTCCGTTCTCAAGAGCTTTCATACTTTCCTGTTCTGTCACATGAGAAACCTTATTCCAATTAGCATTTCTAATTGCCGGAGTATATGCATATTCCTGACTCACTCCAATTCGATATCCCTCATGTGCAATTTGATCAATTGATTCAAAAATAAAACTATCTTTTAAGACTGTCCTCACTATAAAAGCACCTTCAATAAGATTCAAATAAGCAGCAGGTTTTACCCCCCCCACACCATAAGCCCGTTGCCCAGGCGTAAACATTATATACGCCTCTCTTTCAGGGGTATATGTCCCAGACACTACAACATCAGCCTCTCCTGCTTCAGCCATCTTCAATGCCCGACTCAAAGGTACCAACTCAAATTCATATTCCACACCCAACCTGCTCATTGCCAAATCAAACACCTCATAGGTAATACCTTTAAACTCTCCATCCTCTTCATATGAATATGACGTCCATTGAACCGCTACAGCACGTAAGGGAGTTATATCTTTAGTGACTTCTTCTTCCCAAACCACCTCTCCAGTAAAATAAATCTCCCCCCCAACGCTTATTAAAATTAAAACTAAGACAATAGCACTAACTACGAACCATCTCTTCTTCAATCCTTTTTCATTCACTTTTTCTTTTGCTCCTGTTTCATCTTTCATTCATGCAGGTATTTAAAATATATCTCATCAACCACACCACTTCCCTGAATCTCTTCAAGCTCCACAAGGGTTTGTTTCCAGATACTTTTAAGATTAGGATAGTCCGAATTCTCAGAAAAAGGTAAATAATATACAAAGGTCATCACTGGATTTTCAATATATGTAATTTTATCCTCAAGACCTAATTCTTTCACCATTTGCAGTGCAGCAATTTTATCTTGTAAATACATATCGGTTTTACCTTCGTTAAGAGCTTGAATATTATCCGGTATAGTATGAAAATATTTCGTATTCCAATTTGCTTGAAGAATATCATCTGCATACGCATAATTTGCATCCAATCCAACCCTGTACCCATCCTCCGCAATTTGTTTAAATGACTCAAAGACAATCGTACCCTCATTTACCTTCCTAATAAAAAAAACCATATCCATAGCATCAAGATAAGCTTTTGGAAGCAATTTATTTTTCGCAAGTTTTTGATCCTCAGTATAATACGCCCACTCGTCTCTCTCTTCGGTATAGGCGGCACTTAACAAAGCATCTGCATCCCCTTCTTCTACCATCTTCAAGGCCCTCGACCAGGGAACAAACTTTATCTTATAATCAACCCCGATTCTTTTCATCACTAAATCCACTATATCAACATGAGCCCCTTTAGTTACGCCATCTTCCTCAAATTCCATTGGAGGCCAATATTCACCAACAATTAACAATTTCCTTTTACTTTCCTGGATTGATATTTCTGACTTAATCAACTCAGTTGGTTCAGTCTTTAAATTCAAAAATACAAAAGCCCCAATGCCAATAATGGTTATTGTAATAATACTGATTATTATTGTCTTTTTCATATTATTCATTCTTCCTCCGTTACATATTGTTTATATATCTTCTCATACTCACCACTCTCATGAATTTTAACAAGCTCCTCATCTACCTGACGCTGAAGCTTATCAACATCTGGATAGTCCGAATTTTTAGAAAACAAAAGAAAATAATAAGCTTGAAATGGAAAAGGTCCTTTAGCAATTGAAACTTTATCTTGCAAACCCATTTCATTCAAAATAGCTAAACCAACTTCTTTATGTGTCAAAAACATATCAATCTCTCCATTTATAAGCGCCTCTAAACTTTCCTGTTCAGTCACATGAGAAATCTTATTAAAATTTGAATTCTCAATAGTAGTTTTATACGAATACCCTTGATTCACACCAATTCGAGTCCCATCAAGTAGAATTTGATCAAATGAATCAAAAATAAATTCATCTTTTAAAGTCGTTTGCACAAGAAAAATTCCCTCAATAATATGTAGATAAGCAGAAGGAATTATTCCATTCAAACCATAATCTCGCTGCTCAGGGGTATACGAGATAAATGACTCCCTGTCCTCAGAATATGCAGCAGACAACAAGGCATCAACTTTCCCTGCTTCTGCCATTTTCATAGCCCGGCTCCACGGTATCAGCTCAAACTTATAATTCACACCTAACCGACTCATTACAAGATCAAGCAACTCAAAAGAAATACCCTTGTATTCCCCTTCCTCTTCATACATGTACGGCTTCCAGGGACTAGTCTTAACATTAAACGTTAACACCTCGTCTTCTTCCACAATAACCTCACTGGTTATCACTTTAGTTGGCACCGTTCTTTGATTTAAGAAAACAAAAATCCCAACTACAACAATGAGAACAGTTAACAAAACCCCAATAATTATTTTTTTATTTTTCATTTTTTTGTCCTCGATTAGAAATAAGATCATAAGAATATCGTTGCATATTGCTTGAGATACCTTATCCTTGCAGTCTTGTAAAAAGCAAATTTAAGGTCCCATTGGTTCTTTTTGTAGATTGATTATATTCCCAAATCAAAATCATCTTCAAATCCAAAATAATAAATAATTCCTTCCCAGTATCCATGTGAAGCATAAGGCAGAATACCAAATCGTCTCTTCGCCAACGCCTATGTTTGTGCCGATGGTGAGTAGCAGCGCCCCGTCGCTTTCAAGTTCAAAATCACCCAATATGGGTACCCAAGTTTGAGCATGTGTGGCTTAGCAACAACTTTCGACTCCGAGCCGGTAAGCTGACCTGAGGAGTTCACCGTTATCAGGACGACCCCCAGGATGGATCTGTGAACCCGCTCAATCGATGAATACTGCAGAAGACACCTCAAAATAAAATTACTGAGTTATTGTTGTCGTGAAAAGCACCAGAGCCAGTAGGAACACTCCGGTCAAAAGCAATAACCGTTGGGCGGATGAAAGATTACGATTTTTTTGATTTGCTTTCCTCCTTTAGGGTAGTGATAGTTTAAATCAGGCTTCGTTAATCGCATCGTAGACTCAAGACAGTCTATCCCGGTCTCCCCCAGCAGTTGGGTCTTGGTTAGGCGTTAGTGCTGATAATAAATTTTTCGTATTTATCTTTATCCTGGCAATCAAACTTGGCAGACGCCCTTTCTACTTTATCTTTATCCTGGCAATCAAACTTGGCAGACGCCCTTTCTACTTGTATTCTATTTTATATATCAGCATATTCATGCGATGTCAATTAGGGACGTTATTCGTAAAAATCGATTTTCGTTTAATAGATTGAAAAATTAGGGAATTTTTTCTATATAAGATGAGATAAATGATCAGATATAATCTAATTTTCTGATGGGAATATGGTATCAAAAATCATTTAATTTTCAGATCAAAAATTCCGGTAAATGGGAAAACTTAGGTTCATCAGAAAATCGCGTACTTCGTAAAAATCGAAGAAATGTTGCATTTGAATAACAATGGAGTTTTAAAGCTTGAAATTAGGGAGTGGACATGAACAGTATTCAAATTTTTTGTAGTAGCCGTACAAATTCGGAGAATGAACCCTAACGTTGCATAAAATTTTCCAAAAATCACTTCATTTTTATGCCGCTTTTTGCAACACGTCCATAAAATGCAGTAAATCTTTCCGAACTGTCCGGTTTGGACTCATTGTAAGGGTGAGTTTCCCCTGGGGGCGAGTTAAACGGCCAGCTTTTTGGATAATCTGATGGCGAATGGTATCCAATTTTTTGAATTTCCAGGCAGATGGACGTTTAGGCTTTACCCTGCGTGCTGTCGGGTGGGCTATCATTTGCATCTCCCTTGATAAATTGTGAGCCATCATGGAAGCCATGGTGAAAACCTGATTTGATGATAACCGCTTGCATGGAATAACACCGAGGCCATCATCAGTCTTCGCATCGCACAGAATGGATTTTTCAGACCCACGACCATTATAAAAATAATCTCTTCATTGAAAAATGCGCTATCCATACGAGACTCAATGATAGCCCCGTCAAGGGTAAGGCGTGCTTTTCCCGTTGAGGTCCATGGAGAACAAATGATCGTGACAACCTACGAAGATCATCAATACTCTGAACATCCATCTGGGCCAGGCTTTTGAAATAGTTGAAATATCTGGAAGCTTTTTCAATCCCATTAAACGGAGTACAAGTGGATCATCACGGTAATAATTGACTTCTCTCAATCTCTGAAAACCCAAAATCAAATGTATAACAAGCAGCATCACGATCAAATGTTGCTTGAAACTTGGGGATTTGGTTACATGGGAAAAACTGCGCTTGCCCCCGATTTTAGGACCACTTACTTAAGTGGAATCTGCGTCCTGAAAATGGTAAGAAAGGACGTATGAAAATGAAATGTAAAAGAAGACAATTTTCGGACAAATTCAAGGC
>PIVS01000176.1 GCA_003353855.1 Desulfobacteraceae bacterium | reverse complement strand
ATCCACACCCGGGATGGCCGGCAGATACCCTTGAACCAGGTGGCCCGCCTTGAAATGGAACAGGGATATTCCACCATCCGGCGGGTGGACAGAAAGCGGGTCATCACCGTGATATCGGACCTTGATGAAGATGTGGCAAATGCCCAGAGGATCGTGGACAATCTAAGGGGCGGATTTCTAGATACCCTTGTGAACCGCTTCCCCGGAGTCTCCTATGACCTTGAGGGCCAGGCCAAGCGGACCGAAGAATCCGTTAACAGTCTGATCAAAGGTTTTTTTCTGGCTGCAATGGTTATGTTTTTGCTGCTGGCCAGCCAGTTCAGGTCCTATATTCAGCCGGTTATCATTATGGCTGCCATCCCCTTCGGCCTTATAGGCGCCATTTTCGGACATTTTGTCATGGGGCTGGATATCACCATGATCAGTATTTTCGGGATTGTCGCCCTGTCAGGAATTGTGATCAATGACAGTTTGATCCTCATTGATTTTATCAATGGGAAGGTGCGTCAGGGTGCCCCGGTTTTTGAATCGGTAATAGAGGCCGGGCAAAGTCGTTATCGACCGGTTTTATTGACCTCTGTTACTACGGTGGCAGGTCTCTTTCCCTTGCTTTTGGAAACCAGTTTCCAGGCACAGTTTCTCATCCCCATGGCAGTGAGTATCAGTTTTGGCCTTATTGCAGCCACTGGTTTGACCCTCTTGTTTGTACCGGCCCTCTATGTGGTGATTGTGGATATGATGGGAATCTTTACGACAGGGGAAGAAAGTTGTGAAAATACCGGGGCAGAGACTGCTTTGGAAATGAAAGAATCGGAAAATATAATGAAAAAGGCCAGTGAAAATGGACCCTATATTTAATCAAGCCTTCTGGATCAATGAGTGGGAAAAAGACAAATCAAGCGATACATACGCTGTTCACAAAGGGTTTTCCACGTCGGAATACTGGGATAAGGCTTCCGCAACCTATGACAAAACTAAAAAAGAGGTGCAGGACCGGCGCCTTGAAAAAACCCTTGATATGTTAAGACAAAAAGGCTTTTTATTTGAGGGGATGAATGTGCTTGAAATCGGTTGCGGCACCGGACTTTTGGCCATGGCCCTGGCAAAAAACGGGGCCCGGGTGACAGCCCTCGATTTTTCCTCCGGCATGCTGGATCAATTCCAAAGGCGTTTGTCACAGGAGTTGGCCGAAAGGATAACCATTTTGTCCGAAGACTGGCACAGGATTGATATCCAAAAAAAGGGATGGAAAAAAAAATTTGATCTGGTCATTGCCTTTATGTCCCCGGGAGTGGCCAGTGCAGATTCTTTTTTTAAAATGATGGAATGCTCGAAAAACGGATGTGCCATCCGCGGCTGGGCCGCCAGAAGGCAGAATCCGATTTTAACAGATCTTTGGGAAAAGATCATGGGCAGCACCCTGGATGACAAACCCCAGAGTGTTTTGTTTAAAATCAACCTGCTTTTTTCCATGGGGCTTTTTCCGGATATCGTTTTTGACACGGTTGAGTGGGACCAAAAAATAGGTCTGGACCTTGAATTTGATAATCAAATGGCTTTTTTTTCAAAGGTGAGTGATAAACCTGCACCTGTGCTTGAAAAGATCATTCGTGAATATCTTGAATCCATTTCAAGTCAAGGGGTCATCACCAAAAAGCAGAAGGGCCTGACAGCCACGGCTGTTTTTTCGGTTCACCCCCTTATTTAAGCAAAATTTTTGACGCATTTTTTATTTATGAATTATCCGGCCCCCAGGCTCTGGCAGATAAACAACCATATCACCCAATGGAAAAACAAAAGGCCCGGTGAATATTACACCAGGCCTTTTGTAGATTTCAGGCGTTACGGGGGCGGATCAAATTTATATTAAAAATCGATTTGCCATTTGGCGCCCAAATAGTCTGTTTTGCTTTGTCCTGCTTCCTTGTAATCAAGGGTGCCGATTTCAGGTACGATGGATACCCCGGTTGCAAGGGTGATGGGAACCTGTAAATAGTAGGATTGCACTTCGTCTTTGGCCTGGTTGTCCAGTTCGGTTTTCATATACCCGTAACCTGCATGAACACCAAACATATCATTGAAAATATAGGTTGCGTGGATTTTCCAGGCAAGAGCCTGGTTGTCAGTTACGGTGGTTCCGTTATATTGGGCCAGCCCTGCCCCGGTATCTGTGCCGTTTACATCGGTGTCAACCAGGTTTCCTACATTTTCACCGCCAAACAGGTTTGCACCCAGGATGACCCCCCCAAAGGTCACATCCCCTCCAATGCCGACCACATAGGAGCTGATATCTTTTTGGTCGGTTGTGCCAACTTTGAAATAACCGTATCCGGCGGAAATGCCCAGATTATAGTTGTCCCCTGCAAACCGGTATTTGGCCTCAATGGAGGGCATTTTTGCTTTTGTGTCGGTGGTCACATTATTGGTGCCGTTATTGTAGTCAACGCTGGGCGCTCTAAGGGCCAGCCGGAAGGTATCAATCATAAGTTTCAGTTGGGCTTTTTGGGGGCTGGACATTTCACCCCAGCCGCCAAGCCCGGCATCATCGGCATAGACCTGGTCAGATCCAGGGTGTCTCAGGGGACCTTCATGTTGTCCAACAAGCAAAGAGCCTGCTCCAAAATTCCAAACCCCATATAGATAACGGATATTGGCATTCCCATCGCTTGCTCCATATTCAAACCGGCCGCTCAATTCATCACTGACCTTAACCTCGGCTCCGACCCGGGAGTTCTCCTGGAGTGCCATGGCAAAGTTTGTGGAATCTGAGCCTGAAATATCCACATTTTCATAAAAGGTGCTGACACGGGCAGAGCCATAAAAATTCCAGTCTGCGGCATGGGCGGAACTTAACAATACTGCGAAGCTTGCCATAACTATCACTAATCTTTTCATCTTTCCTCCAGGAGTAACATTAATTGTTTTTACTGTTTTTGTCTGAGATCCATCAATTTTTTTCTCTTCTGTTGGTGTGCAGAAGATTGTTTTCGAGTAAAAAGTTTTTCAAGAATTTCGATGTTAGATATATCAAACATTGTATCGTGTCAACAAAAAAAGGAAATTCTCTTTAGCAAGGAGGTTACAAATTAATATAGATACTTTGAGGGTCAAACTAATTATCATCAATGCCGTTAAAGGGTGGTGAGGCAAGATAGAGTCTTTGCCGGAACGGTCTGTGTAAAGGCAAACCTTATAGGAGGCACAATAGGAGAGGAAATTCAGGACCTCCCCCGGCCATTTGACTGGGGGAGGTCCTGTCACGGGCAGACTCAGTGAGAGGGTTGTACAGATTGGGTGTCAAGGCCGATACCAGACCGGTCCTGGGGTAGGAAAATTGCCCGGCTCACAGCAGACAGGCTTGAACTGCCCAGGAACTTTAATGGTTTTTGATAGCGGTTGCAAAATTTTTTTACTTTGAGACAGGCATTGTGGCTGTTACAATTCACCGGGCACAGGACCACGTCACACCTTTTAACCCTGGCTTCAAGGTTGGTGTGACCGTTTTTCAAATAGCCGTCGTGGTAATCGAATTTTCCGCCGGCATTTTCAACAATATCCTTGTAAAAGGATTTCATTTTTGTGATACCGCCGATCATAAATACCCGCTTTGCACACAATTGGTATTGGGGGCAGGACTCCCCGAAACAATCGGAACAATTGCTGCCTTCTGTACAGTTCAATGGGGGGAGGGAGGCGAAGTTTTCAGACAAGGCCTGGAATCCCTCTTTTAGGAATCGGTTCTCATCTTTTGATTCAAAAAGTTGGATCTGAAGAGCTCTTTTTCCCCTCTCCTTTATTCTCAGCTGGTTTTCGCTGCTCAAAAGTTTTGCATTGAGGTCTGCAATTTTTTGTTCATGTGAGCTTAGTGATTTTCCATGATTAACTTTTTCTTGGGTGTTCTTTATTCTAGACACAAGCTGCACAAGAGACCTGTTCTCTGCCTCCAATAGAGAATTTTTCCGGGCATCAGCTTTTTTTGCATCCATCAAAATTTTGATTTTTTGATTTTTTGATATGACTTTCTTTTTTTCCATGGCCAGGGCTTCATTCATTATCAATCCCTTCTTCCGGACATTGAAAATTTCTTTCATATTGGCGTGGGCCTGCATGTGGATCTCTCCATATATGTCCTGGAGCAGCTCGGAGCCTGTGCTTTTATGGGCAATGATGGCGTACATCATGGGGCCGGCATGGCCGTTTTCCAATTGCTCCTTCCACAGTATCCGGATTTGTTTTTCCTCTAATCCATCAATCTTTTTCATATGTTTTGCGGCCTGGCTCCGGATGAAGTTGTTGACCTTGACCGAGACATTGTTTCTTCCATGGAGTCTGGACATGAGTTGCTGATGAAATTCATAGGGCTTCATTTTGTTTACATCATACCCGCATTTTTTCAAGATCTGTTTGTGTTTTTCAACGGTGAGCATGGCCCCCACAATGGGGCATTTGAATTGGGATTCTATTTCCCAGATGTTTTTAGATGGATTGTCCAACATGGTTTACCTCTCAATAGTGTGTAACTATGCGTAAGTTCGTTTGTGTGATGTTTAGTTTTGCAAAGCTAACTTTTTGAGAGAATATAAAAAAGAATCGAAGGACTTGTCAAGAAAAAAATTAGTCTATCCTAACTTTTGGTTTGAGTTTTTTTGGCCACGCCCCGTTATGGATTAAGCCTTGCCGCAATTGGGGCAGGCATCAATACTTGCGACAAATTGTTTCAGTTTTTTAAAGGTGGCTCTGTCCATGGAATGCTCCATGCGGCAGGCCGTGTCATTGGCTGTTTTCTCATCCACCCCTATCATCCGGAACAAAAAATCTTTCAACATGATGTGCCGGCCTTCAATCTCCTTGGCAATCTTTGTCCCCGAAGGTGTCAGTGTCACATATCCATAGGGTTCATAATTGATAAATTCCTGGGCAGCCAACTTTTTGAGCATCCCGGTGACAGAACCGCGTTTAATGTTCATTTTCTGGGCAATATCCTTTGACCGGGCAACCGTGTTATTTGTCTGAAGTTCCAATATGGTTTCAAGGTAGTCTTCAAGGCTCTCGGAAAGTTCATTCTCTTTGGTCATTGTCAATCCTCCATTTAGATTTAACTGTTATTCTTATACCTTGATTATATAGTAAGTCAAATAATAATTTTTTTATCAACCAGGAAAATATTCTTGACAGAGGGGAAAGTTAGGTATATAGAACTTTTCATTGCAAGAAATACACATTTAGTACACCCATCCAGGAGGAAGAAGTGACTATTTTAAAATTACGAGAGATGCAGGTAGATCAGACAGGCGTTATCGTTTCTGTCAAAGGTGTAGGAGAGCTTGGCAGGCGGATCAGGGACATGGGGCTCGTGCCGGGAAAAGAGATAAAAGTACAGGGGAAAGCCCCCTTATTTGATCCTGTTTCTTTAAGGATCATGGGATTCACACTGACACTGCGCAACAACGAAGCCGACCATATTCAAGTAGAGGTAAACCTAGGATGAGTCTTGCAATTGCATTGGCCGGGAACCCGAATTCCGGTAAGACAACACTTTTTAACGAACTGACCGGTGCCCGGCAGCATGTGGGTAATTATCCCGGGGTAACCGTTGAAAAAAAGCAGGGGAACTGCCAAAGTGAGGCAGGTCATTTTAATGTGGTGGACCTTCCCGGCACCTATTCCCTGACAGCCTATTCCCTGGAGGAAGTGGTTGCAAGGGATTATCTGGTGAATGAAACCCCTTCCATGATTGTCAATATTGTGGATGCCTCCAACCTGGAAAGAAATCTATACTTGTCAATCCAGTTCATGGAAATGGGGGTTCCTGTTTGCGTGGCTTTGAATATGATGGATGTGGCCAAAAAACGCGGGATTTGCATTGATATTGAAAAATTATCACAGCTCTTAAATGTCCCTGTGGTACCCATGGTTGCCAGAAGCGGGGAGGGCAAGGAAGAACTGCTTAGCACCATTGCCACAGCCATTGCCGGCAAAGAGGACAAAGGGACGGCCCCCTTAAAAATTTCCTATGGATCGGATATTGATGCTGCCCTGGATGAAATGGAAATCATTATTGTTTCAGACAATTTTTTGACCCGGACCTATCCGGCCCGTTGGACGGCCCTGAAATACCTTGAAAATGACAAACAGATTATAGCGGATGGAAAAAAGGAAAACGCAGGCGTTGCATCTCTTTTGCAATCAATTGTCGGGAAAGTGAGCCGCCATTTGGATCTGACCCTGGATACCCATCCCGAGGGTATGATTGCTGACCAGCGCTACGGGTTTATTAATTCGGTACTCAAACAGAATGTGGTGACCTATGCTCTTGATCCAAATCGTCTTCAGCAGTCTGACAAAATAGACAAAATAGTGACAAACCGGTTTGTAGGTCCTGTGATCATGGTGGCGATTCTTATGGGATTATATCATTTTACCTTTACCTATGGACAAATTCCCATGGGGTGGTTTGAAACGTTCTTTGGCTGGCTGGGTACAGCGGCAGAAGGGGCACTGCCCGACGGGCTGCTGAAATCTCTGGTGGTTTCGGGTATTATTGACGGCGTGGGCGGGGTTATGGGATTTGTTCCCTTAATCATGTTCATGTTTTTGGGAGTCTCTTTTCTGGAAGATTCCGGATATCTTGCACGGATGGCCTTTATGCTGGACCGGGTGTTCAGAATATTTGGGCTCCACGGCAGCTCGGTCATGGCCTTCATCGTATCCGGGGGGATTGCAGGCGGGTGTGCTGTCCCAGGGGTTATGGCCACCCGGACTCTAAAATCTCCACGGGAACGGCTGGCAACCCTCTTGACGGTTCCTTTTATGAACTGCGGTGCCAAACTACCGGTATATGCCCTGCTGGTGGCAGCATTTTTCTCAGAAAACAAAGCCCTGGTAATGTTGGTGATCACCTTGATTTCCTGGACGGGAGCCCTGCTGGTGGCAAGGTTGCTGCGGTCCACACTCATCAAAGGGGAGGCCACCCCCTTTGTCATGGAATTACCTCCCTATCGTCTGCCTACCTTCAGAGGGCTTCTTATTCATACATGGGAAAGAACCCGGGCATATATGAAAAAGGCAGGGACCGTAATCCTGGGGATATCCATTCTGCTCTGGGCCATGATGACATTTCCCGGGCTTGATATCGCTGTAAAAGAGCAGTTTGAACTTAAAAGAGATGATATTACCCAGGGGGTGACTGGCACCATCCTGGAAGAGATTGAAACCTCTGAAACAGGTGCATTGTCGGGCAAGGCCCTGGCCCTAAAACAGGCCTTAGTTCAGATCGATCAGAATGAGGCCCAGGCAGGATTGAAAAATTCCTTTGCCGGTCGTATCGGGGTTGGACTGGAGGGGATTTCAAAATTTGCCGGGTTTGACTGGCGGACCAATATTGCACTTGTGGGCGGATTTGCTGCCAAAGAGGTAGTTGTCTCAACCCTGGGGACGGCCTATTCCCTTGGTGAGGTTGATATAGAAGAGACGGCTTCGCTTTCACAACGCCTCAGGGCAGCTCCGGGATGGGGGCCTTTAACCGCATTCAGCCTGATGATCTTTACAATTTTTTATGCCCCATGTTTTGTCACTGTGGTTTGTATTGCAAAGGAAGCCGGCTCCTGGAAATGGGCGGCCTTTTCAGTGATCTTTAACACAGCCCTTGCCTTTGGATTGTCAGTCACGGTTTATCAGGTCGGCTCTTTGATCGTGTCCTGATAGGGAGGAAAAGAAAATGGATAACATACTTGTGGGAATTATTGTGACAGGGGCCCTGATCTTTTGCATCAGAAGTTTTATCAAAACCTACAGGGGGCAGGGGGGATGCAATTGCAGCAGCGGTTGCTCTACAAAGAAAAAGCCGGGGGCTTGCAGCCGGAACCAGTCCTTTAAAATCCCAGGGAAAAATTAGATAAGAATTAGATAAATATTCAGATATAAAATTGGTCCGGTAAGATCCATATCATTGAAGGTATGAATTTAAAATTTTTTCTGGTATGGATTTTGCCTTTTTTTTATGTTGTCAGAATAAAAAATATCATTATACTATATGGGTAATTTATAAGTTCTGTGCGAGCGTCATGCCCATAACCAAAATTTTAACTTTTGAGGTGACATATGACCGACGAGACCAAACCCATTACACCTGAAATTGTAAATGACGAAGAAAAAACAGTAAGCGGGTTGGTAAAGCAAAGTGTCAAACCCGATATATTATACCTAGTTCCCATTACAGGACGTCCCCACCTGCCGGCCCAGGTCCAGCCGTTGATTGTTAACAAAAAACGATGGGAAGAGACCCTGAGAAAATCTTCCAGGGATTCGAAAAATCTTCTGGGCCTTTCTTATTTAAGTGAGGTTAAGGGAAAATATGTGTATAAAGAAAATTTTCCCAAGGTTGGCTGCGTGGTCCGCATGATGAACATTACGGATGTGGAAGGGCATATCCAGTTTATTGCCCAGGGACTTGAGCGCTTTAGGATCAAAAAATTTCTTTCCGACAAACCCCCCTTTGTGGTCCAGGTGGAATATTTTGAAAAAATCCAAGAGGATGAAGATAAATTAAAGGCCTATGCCATTTCCATCATCTCTTCTATTAAAAAACTTTTGTCCCTGAACCCTTTGTACTCTGAGGAACTCAAACAATATTTGGGCCGGTTCAGTCCGGATCAGCCATCTCCTTTGACGGATTTTGCCGCTGGTATTACCACCGCATCCGGGGACGACCTCCAGGAAATTTTAGAAATAGAATCCGTTATTGAGCGGATGAAAAAAGTATTGATGCTGCTCCAAAAAGAGATAGAAATTGCCAAACTTCAGACCAAGATTCAGCAAGATCTGAATACCCAGGTGGATGAAAGCAAACGCAAGTTCTTTTTAAAGGAGCAGCTCAAGGCCATTCAAAAAGAACTGGGCATGCAAAAGGATGACAAAACTAGCGATGTGGATAAATTCAAGGAAAAATTTGAAAAGCTTCATCCGCCGGAGCATGTGGTTAAGCGCTTTGAAGAAGAGATTGAAAAATTATCCGTATTGGAGACGGGTTCTTCCGAATACGGGGTGACGAGAAATTATTTGGACTGGGTCACCTCCTTTCCCTGGGGGATTCATTCCAAAGACAATATTGACATTGCCCGGGCCGAAGAGATCCTTGAACGTGATCATGCCGGACTTTCCGATGTCAAAGAACGGATCATCGAATTTTTTGCTGCAGGGGTATATAAAAAAGATATATCCGGGTCCATTATCCTGTTTGTGGGACCTCCCGGGGTGGGAAAAACCTCCATTGGAAAATCCATTGC
>PIVS01001213.1 GCA_003353855.1 Desulfobacteraceae bacterium | reverse complement strand
AAGGATAGGCGCATTAGAGTTTGCATTTGATAAAAATATGCCTTTAGGCCAGTGGCGCAACATTGTACAGGATCTTTATGGTATAGAGCTTGGATTATAAAATAGGCGCAGGCCTGGCTAAGTTTCTATAGTTTGAGATTTTAAAAATTATACGGATAGTTATGTGCGTTACATGGATGATATGGTTATTCTGGCTAAAACCAGATGGCATCTGCGTTGCGCCATTCGCATCTTGATTAAGATGGTACAGTCACTGGGTCTTGAACTGCATGAGCAAAAAAAAAGTATCGGGCGTGTAAGTAAAGGCTTTGATTTTCTGGGATATCAAACTCACCCATCCCGCAAGCTTCGCCCTTCGCCTGAAAGCTTAAAACGTCTTGTGATGCGTGCTCGCCGGCTTTATGAGCAAAAAGCCTCTGTTTATCGGCTTTGGCAGTATGTGTCACAATGGTCCAGATGGCTTTGGGGCGGATTAGACAGGCTGATCTCACTAAAAGGAGGAGTGAAACGCTATATGGTCTTTGTTTTAAAACAATTGAAAATCAGCGG
>PIVS01001212.1 GCA_003353855.1 Desulfobacteraceae bacterium | reverse complement strand
GTATCTGCGGCAATTTTTTCAACATCCTGATGGGTATGAACTGATAAAATCTCGTTCAGGGTAGCTTTCATTCTCAATATTTCGTTGGCCTGAATCTGTATGTCTGTTGCCTGTCCCTGGGCTCCCCCAAGGGGCTGGTGAATCATTATCCTTGAATTGGGCAGGGCAAAGCGCTTTGCATCGGTTCCTGCAGCTAAAAGCAAAGCCCCCATGCTTGCCGCCTGCCCGATACAGACAGTGGCAACATCGGGTTTAATATATTGCATGGTATCATAAATTGCCATACCGGCCGTTACCACTCCGCCCGGAGAATTTATATAAAAACTGATATCTTTTTCAGGATCTTCTGATTCCAGAAATAAAAGCTGGGCAACAATGACATTGGCAACCTCGTTGTCTATGGCAGATCCCAAAAATATAATTCTGTCTTTTAGCAGACGTGAATAAATATCATAGGCTCGCTCACCCCTGTTGCTTTGTTCAACAACCATTGGAATTAGAGGCACAATTCAACTCCTTATAATTATCTCATTTCCATGTTCAGTGCAT
>PIVS01001211.1 GCA_003353855.1 Desulfobacteraceae bacterium | reverse complement strand
ATTCAAAAAAAATTAGCCTTCCTGGAATTCGCAACCCAACCGTAGGGCGGGAGATTGATGAGACACTTTTATGTGCATTTTAAAAATGATTTAGGCGACAAGTCTCTTGACAACGACCGTAAGTCGCTGCAGTCATTGCGGGGGGTATTACAGATTGTTTCTGCGGTTGTCGTATCAGAACTTGGAGACCTTACCCTTTTTGACTCTCCTTCAAAATTAATGGCATACCTGGGTCTTGTATCCTCCCAGCATAATAGTGGAGACAAAAAAAGACCGGGAAAAATAACTAAAACTGGAAATGGACACGTACATCGTGCACTAATTGAGGCAGCCCAATCTTATAGACTACCTGCCAGGAAAAGCCGAGCCATTGCAAAACGCAATGAAGGCTTACCCCAAGAAATTTGTAAAATTTCCTGGCAAGCCCAGGTAAGACTATGTGGCCGATATAAACGCATAGTATTTAGGGGTAAAAATTCGAACCTTGTCAAAACAGTTATTGCCAGAGAATTGGCAGGTTTTATGTGGGCTATTGCTTGTCATCGCCGGT
>PIVS01001210.1 GCA_003353855.1 Desulfobacteraceae bacterium | reverse complement strand
CACTTCCAACTGCTGAGAAAACAGTTCTCAGTTTTGCAAGACCTTCAACCGTAGAAGCACGGATACCATCATCATGTTCAACAATGAACTGCTCTTTTTTATATGTGCCGTCTGCCTGGAGTACGTATTTATTTGCAGGCGTCGGTACGATTTCAGTAAAAAGTCCATTATCCCTTGCAGCGATAGCTTTTGCCTGGGAAGCAGCAGCAAATTTATCCTGGTCTTCTCTGGTTACATTATATCGACTGGCAACATTTTCTGCTGTTACACCCATGGAAATATAATTTTCAGGGTTTGTCTTGGAAAATTCAGGATGAGGGCGTGGATTGTTTCCACCCATGGGAACAAATGTCATGGATTCAACACCGGCACCAATGGTTACTTCAGACCATCCCATCTGAACTCTGACGGATGCAAGGGCGATGGCTTCAAGACCGGATGCACAGAATCTGTTAACAACTGCACCAGAGACTTTTTCAGGGAATCCCGCCATTTGACCGGCAAGCCTGCCAAGGTTGAGGCCTTGTTCACCTTCCGGGAGGGCACAGCC
>PIVS01000175.1 GCA_003353855.1 Desulfobacteraceae bacterium | reverse complement strand
AGCTTTTGCGTGTTCTCCAGGAAAAGGAGTTTGAACGGGTGGGGGGGTATAAGCCCATCAAATCCGATGTCAGGATTGTGGCTGCCACCAACTCCAACCTGGAAGAGATGGTGAGCCAGGCAAAATTCAGGGATGACCTTTATTTCCGGCTCAATGTCTTTCCAATTTATATCCCCAGTCTTAGAATGCGCAAAACCGATATCATCCTTCTGGCCGACCACTTTTTGGAAAAATACTTTAGAGAGCATTCAAAGGAGATCAAACGGATCACCACCCCGGCCATTGACATGATGATGGAATACCACTGGCCCGGCAATGTCCGGGAACTTGAAAACTGCATTGAACGTGCCGTCATCCTGTGCAATGAGGGAGCCATTCACTCCTACCATCTGCCTGCCACCCTCCAGACCGGGACAAAATCAAAAACCCTGCCCCAATCCCTTGAAGAGGCCGTGGGAAACCTTGAAAAAGAGATCATCATGGATTCTTTGAAAAACACCAGGGGCAATATCAACAAAGCTGCCAAACTCATTGGCATCACCGTGCGCAAATATGCTTACAAGGCTGCCAGATACCAGATCAAATATAAGGATTATCGCTAGAAGCGATACTTTTACTGCCGCTTGACAAAAGTGCCACATTGTGGGTTGACAGCAAAGCACCACCAATCGTACTGTAATCTGGTAATTGACTAAATCCTTTATTTAAAGAGTGGCACCATGAAAAAATATTCTTTTCTGAGTCTTCTTTTTCTTTTACTGCCCCTTGTTTTCTCCTGCGAAAACAACGCAATTCCCCCGGGGTTTTCAATGGACAGCACCCAAAACAGCATTGTGGTCCAACACAGGGCCGGGGTTGAATCACGGCAGATCACCCAGATTTATGAAGCCGTGGGCACCATCCGCCCTTTGACGGAATCTGTCATCGAATCCCAGGTCAGCGGCCAGGTCTTAAAAATCAATGTGGTACCCGGCGCCAGGGTTGAAATAGGCCAGGTGCTGGTTCAGCTGGATAAAAGACAGCTCAACACCCGGCTTGAACAGGCAAAACAGGGGCTGGCCTATGCCAACAATACCCTGAGCCAGGCCCTAAAAGCCATTGATGAAGCCAGGGCCGGCCAGGAGCAGGCCTACGCCGCCTATATGAGGGCCAAAACCCTCCATGGAAAAGAGGTGATTCCCTCCCAGCAACTGGAAATTGACCGGGCCACCTTTCTCCAGGCAAAGGCCAGGCACGAAAAAAACCGTGAAGCCTTCCAGGCCGCCAAATCCAATATCCGTAAGGCAAAAGAGGTGGTAAAAGAGGCCCGGATAGGACTTGGGTATGCCAGTATCAAAGCACCGGCCCAGGGCCTGGTTGTGGAACGACTCGTTGACCCCGGGGATCAGGCCCTGCCAGGCAAACCCCTGCTCATTATCCAGACCAGCGGGTCCCTGCGACTGGAAGCCCGTGTCAGGGAAGGATTAATAGGTAAGATCATCCAGGGAAACCCCTATGAAGTGGGAATTGAAACCCTTGAAACCCATGTTGTTGCCGCCATTGAAGAGATTGCCCCCTATGCCGATCCCTCGACCCGAACCTTCCTGGTCAAGGCAGCCCTGCCCGACACCCCGGGCATTTATCCTGGCATGTTCGGCAGGCTCCTCATTCCGATAGAAACAGAAGAGACCCTTTTGATACCCCAGGATGCCGTAATCCGGGTGGGTCAACTGGAAATGGTGAACGTAAAATCCCAAAAGAATCAGGACAATCAGAATAAAAAGACCCAATATCGCTTGGTCTATATTAAAACCGGAAAAAGGTTTGGACAAAAAATTGAAGTTCTTTCCGGACTCACCGGAACAGAAACCCTGGGATATTAAAGCAAATGGCCACAGATACAAACCCGGGGATTCTCTCAAAAATTGTACAAGTGTTTTTGTCATCCCAGCTCTCTGTCATGCTCATCCTGATATCCCTTTGCTTAGGGATTTTCAGTGTCATTATCACCCCCAAGGAAGAAGAGCCCCAGATTGTGGTGCCCATGGCAGATATCTATGTACAGGCCCCCGGCGCCACCCCGGAAGAAATTGAAAAACTGGTGGCCACCCCCCTGGAACAGATTCTCTGGGAAATTGACGGTGTGGAATATGTCTATTCCATGACCACCCGGGAAATGGCCGTGGTCACTGTCCGGTTTTTTGTGGGGGAAAATAGGGAAAAATCCATTTTAAAACTCCACAACAAGATTCAGATGAACCTGGACAGGGTTCCCCCAATTGTGGAAAGCTGGCTGGTCAAACCCATTGAGATTGATGATGTGCCCATTGTCAATCTCACCCTTTTTTCCTCTGTCTATTCAGACCACGAACTTCGGCGGGTGGGTGAAGAGGTGGCAACGAGGCTGTCCCGGTTGGAAAACATCTCCCGGTCTGACATTGTGGGCGGCCGGAAACGGGAAATCCGGGTGGAAATCGATCCTGAAAAAATGAAGGGATTCAAGGTTTCCATCCTGGACATCAACAAGGCACTCACGGGGGCCGATGCCTCCACCCGGGCCGGCACCTTTAATAAAAACAACCAGGTTATCACCCTGACATCCAGCTCATTTCTCACCTCGATTGACGAAGTGCGCTCCCTGATTGTATCGGTCCGGGAGGGCATGCCTGTTTATCTTAGAGATGTGGCAACGGTAATTGACGGTCCGGAAGAGGCCGATTCCTACACCCGCATCGGATTTTCCAATTATTATAGAAAACAGCAGGGAATGGGACCGGAGGTTTCGGTTTCCTTTCCGGCGGTCACCCTTGCCTTTTCCAAGAAAAAAGGGACCAATGCGGTTACAGTGGCGAACAATATAATTAAAGAAGTTGCGGCCATGAATGACAAGGTTATCCCCCGGGATATCCACATTGAAATAACCCGGAACTATGGTGAGACGGCCCAGGCCAAGGTCAATGAACTTTTGAAGTCCCTTGGCTTTGCCGTGGCCTCGGTGGTGGTACTTCTGGCCCTGGCCCTTGGCTGGCGGGAGGCCTTGGTGGTGGCCCTGGCCGTGCCCATCTCCTTTTCCCTGGCCCTGTTTGTCAATTTCATGTTCGGGTATACCATCAACCGGGTCACCCTCTTTGCCCTGATCCTTTCCCTGGGGCTGGTGGTGGATGATCCAATCACCAATGTGGATAATATCCAGCGCCACATAAAGCTCGGTATTCTTTCCCCCTTTAAGGCCACCCTCGCTGGTGTGACAGAAGTTCTGCCCCCGGTGATCATGTCCACCATTGCCATCATCGTCTGTTTTACCCCGCTTTTTTTCATCACCGGCATGATGGGTCCCTATATGGCGCCCATGGCCGTTAATGTCCCATTGACCGTGACCTTTTCAACCCTTTGCGCTCTGACAATTGTACCCTGGGTTTCCTTTCACCTTCTGAAAAACAAAAAGCAAAGCAAACAACAGACAGATGGCCGGGGCTTTGGCCCCAGGCTTTACCGGTCCATCCTCAGGCCGTTCTTAGACAAAAAATCAATGCGGTGGGGGCTTTTGAGCCTAATACTGCTGCTCCTGGCCTCTTCCTGCGCCCTGGGAGTTTTTCGCCTGGTGCCCTTAAAACTGCTCCCCTTTGACAATAAAAATGAATTCCAGATCGTTCTTGACCTGCCCGAGGGCAGCTCCCTTGAGCAGACAGACCGGGTGGTGAAAGAATTTGAAGCCTATCTTCAGACGGTGAACGAAGTTACCAATTTTGTCTCCTTTACCGGACTTGCTTCCCCCATGGACTTCAACGGAATGGTCCGCCATTATTTTATCCGCCGGGGCAGCCATTTGGCCGATATCAGGATCAACCTGGCCCATAAATCCCAAAGGGTTCAACAAAGCCATGCCATTTTGCTAAGACTCCGAACCGATCTGGAAGCAATTGCCAGGGAAAACAATGCCGAGATCCAGCTGGTTGAAGTACCGCCGGGCCCCCCGGTTCTTTCCACCCTGGTGGCCGAGGTCTACGGCTCCTATGACACTCCCTATGAAACCCTTGTGGAAAGCGCACTCAAGGTGAAAACCGTCATGGAAAAAGAACCCTTTGTCACCGACATCCAGGTCATGGCCGAGACCCCAAGCCTGCGCATGGATATTCTGGTGGATCGGGAAAAGGCCTCTCTCCACGGCATTGACACCAAAACCATCCTGGACACCCTGGACACGGCCGTTGGCGGCACCACCCAGGCCGCCCTTCACCTGGACCTTGAACGTAACCCTTTGTGGATACGGGTGATACTGCCCCGGGAAAAACGTTCGGACATGGTCTCCATTTCCAACCTCCCCATCCGGTCCGAAACCAATGAAATGATCCCCCTGGCCGAGCTTGCCCGGGTGGTTGAAAAAACCAACGAACCTCCGATTTATCATAAAAACCTTGAGCCGGTTGTCTATGTGCTGGGAGAGATGGCAGGCCGGGCGCCGGGAGAAGCTGTTCTGGACATGCAAAAACGACTGAAACAGGTGCCCTTTGAAGAGGGGATAAAGGTAAACTGGGCCGGAGAGGGAGAATGGAAGATAACCCTCAGGGTCTTCAGGGATATGGGCCTGGCCTTTGCATCAGCCCTTCTGGGGATTTATTTTATCCTGGTTATCAATACAGGCTCATATTTCATGCCCATGCTCATAATGATGGCAATTCCCCTGACCGTTCTGGGCATCATGCCGGGATTTTTTATCCTGAACCTGTTTACCACCCCCGTGGACGGGTTTGGCAATCCCATATTTTTCACGGCCACCAGCATGATCGGTATGATAGCCCTGGGCGGCATTGTCATCAGAAATTCCCTGGTTTTGATTGAGTTTATCCAGGAAGCCGTAAAACAAGGGGTGGCTCTTAAGGAAGCCATCCTGGACAGCGGGGTGGTGAGAATGCGTCCCATTCTTCTGACTGCCCTTACAACCGCCATTGGCGCGTTTCCCATTATTTTTGACCCGGTGTTTTCAGGCCTGGCCTGGGCCCTGATTTTCGGGCTCTTTGCCTCCACCCTCTTTACCCTCCTGATTATACCCATAACCTATTATGCCGTATATAAAAACCAGGTATAAGCAAAATTATAAAGGAGCAGACCATGAGGTGTTTTATGAAATCTCTTGTGATCCTGGTGAGTGCCAATGCAGATTGGCCGGATCATTGCAGAACCCTCCATTAACCCTGTCAAACCTGTGAGAAACGGTACCTGGGTTATCTGGACAGCCGTCGGTGTACTGGCTTTTTGCCTCTGCATCCTCCTGGCATTGATAGGCTTTGTCCGTGAAAAGTTTATCAATCACTAATTTGTAGACGCCTGCCAAATGAAAGGCTACAATAAAATATGGATAATATCTTCATATTTATTAAGATTTTAATCCTTTTGTGGTCCATAAATCTTACACCGGTTCTGCTGGCATTCTTTTTTGAGAAAAAATGGGATACTCCCCTTGATAGAGGTATGCTTTTTATAGATGGAAAACCATTTTTAGGAAATCATAAAACTACGCGCGGAGCACTGGGCGGGATTATGGCTGGAATTCTTGTGGGGCTTGTCACTGGAATTTCTTTATGGGTGGCCTTGTTGGCCGGTATCATGAGCATGCTGGGTGATATGTTTAACAGTTTTATTAAAAGACGTTTCAGAATGCTTGAGGGTGCTGATTTTCCGGTTATGGACCAGTTTCTTGAAGGGGCATTCCCCTTTGTCATATTAGCACCCGCCTACGCATTATCTTTTACAAGCCAGTTTTCCTTAATTATAGTGTTTGTTATCTCCGCCTATTGGGGTGGGCTCTTTTTAACCCGGATTTTGCGGACAAAGCCCTTTGCAGGATATTCCAGGAAGCTGAGATCAAAAATAAGGTTCAGGGAATGGCGGGCATGCGAAACCATTGATTATCCTTTCCACCCCATTATCAATATTGAGCGCACGCTTTATTACCATTGGTTCATGAAAACGGTTTTCAGAGTAGCAGGCCTGTATGAAAAAGGGAAAAAAAATGCCCTGGATTTAAAATTACGCAAACTTAGGTTTGAGTTTGATACCCTGCCCCGGGCATTTGATAATTACACAATTCTTTTTATTTCAGACCTTCACCTTGACTGTATGGAAGGGCTTACCCAAAAAACCCAGGACATTGTTGAAAAACTGACCCCGGACCTGTGCATAATGGGAGGCGATTACAGGACCGAATCCTGGGGCTCTTTTTCAAAGGCATTATTCCATTTAAAAAACCTGCTGGACCATATACAGCCAAGGCATGGCATTTATGCAGTTTTGGGAAATCATGACTGCCTTGAAATGGTCAACCCTTTAAAGGAAAAAAATGTGACCTTTCTGGTAAATGATAGCACAAGCATAGAAAAAGACGGAGAGCGAATCTGGATTGCCGGAGTGGATGACCCCTATTATTTTGAAGGCCAGGACCTGATGGAAACCTTTGACACCATACCTGACAACAATTTCACCATATTTGTTGCCCATACTCCCGGGATTTACCAGGAAACTGCAGCCTTTGCCCCACAGCTTTATCTTTGCGGACATACCCATGCAGGACAGATACAGCTTCCTTATTTCGGACCCGTGATTACCCACAGCAATGTGCCAAAAAAAATGGTGCAGGGGAAATGGTCCTACAAGGGGATGCAGGGGTATACCAGTTCCGGGTTAGGAACCTCTGGGATACCTGTAAGATTCGGCTGTCGCGGAGAGGTGGTTCTCATAACCTTGAAAAGAATTTGCAAACAAATCCATTGAGGCTTATAATTTCAGAGGTTTTTATATGATTAACCGGAAAACTATCCATGGATAAAAAAAGTAAAAAAAATGATCTGTCTTTTTTAAAAGCCCATCCCAGGCTTTTGGTTCTCTTTTTTATACCCATTGTCCTTTTCATGATTGTATTGGGAAATTATGCCCTGCAAAATAAAGTTATCCTTCCCGGGTTTTATAAATTTGAGAACCAGGAGGCGTTAAAAAACCTGAACAGGGTAATTGATGCCATAAAAAGAGAACGCCATCATCTTGAAAGGCTTACGGGTGACTGGGCTGTATGGAACAATACCTATGAATTTGTTGAGACACTGAACCCGGATCATCTTTCATCAAATATTGAATGGGAATCTTTGGAAGTAATCTCCGGCATCAACCTTATTTATATCCTGAAAAGTGACGGGTCTGTTATTTATGGAAACGCATTCAAGGCTGATACGGGAGGGGACATCGTACTGGAGGAGTTCAATCGGTTACGGTTTAAAAAAGATTTCATGGTTGCCGAAAATAAGATTCTCAGCAGTATTATTCACACAAAAGCTGGGTTGATGCTGGTATGCGCCAGGAGAATAATGGCCTCTGACCAAAAAGGACCTTCAAAGGGAATTTTTATCATGGGCCGGTTTATAACAGCGGAAATGATGAATTCCATAGAGGAGCAGACAAACCTTGAAATCACCCTTACCGATCTGGAAGCAGATGAAAATAAGATTAAAAATAAGACCCTCATATCCAATATACAAACATATGGACAGGATATTCGCACCGGAAAAAATCGTTTGACCATATCCGGAATAATAAACGGCCTGGAAAATACCCCCCTTGTGCTTATAGAAATTAAAATGGGAAGACAGATTACGGAACAGGGAAAAAAAGTAGCACAATTTGCTTCATGGACGGTTATTTTTATGGTTGTACTGCTGTTATTCTTTCTTATGACCGCTTTTCTTAGCAGAGTCCGGTATTTTAAAAAACAGAAAGAGAAAATTGAAATAACCCTTGGACTGACCAAAGATCAACTTTCCAAGGCATTTCATTCCAAAGCTGTCTTTATGACCATCAGCACATTGGAGGAAGGACGGTTTATAAATGTCAATGAAACCTTTCTTAAGGGAATGGGCTTTACAAAAGATGAGGTTATTGGAAAAACCTCATTGGAATTATCGATATTTCCAGACTCCGCCCAGCGGCAGTTTTTAGTAAATTCACTTAAGGAGAACGGTTTTTTAAAGGATTTTGACATAACGCTTCAAACAAAAGAAAAAAAAATTATCCTTGCGTCAATTTCATCGGATCTCATTCTCCTTCAGGAAATGCAGTGTTTTTTGAGCGTTATGATAGACATCACAGATCGTAAAAACCTTGAAGAAGAACTGAAAAAAGCCATGCTCACGGCAAACCAGATGGCAGCAGATGCTGAAATAAAAAATTACCAACTGGAAATGGAAATGGGACAGAGGCACCATGCCGAAAAAGTAAACCAAACCCTTTATAATATTTCAAATGCCGTCAATGCCACCTCAAATCTGGAAGAACTTTATAAAAGCATCCACAAAATCCTGGGCACCATATTGAACCTGTCCAATTTTTATATCGCTGTTTATTTCAAGGAAAAAGATAGCCTTCTCTTTCCCTACTGGATGGACGAAAAAGACAAAACCTTTGAGAATGTCTCGGATATCAGTGAAAAAGATTCATTCACAATTGATGTGATAAAATCGGGAACCCCCCTGTTGATCACAAAAAAGGATCTGTTAGAGGGGGGGAAATATCATGATAAAAACTACTTTGGAAGTCTGCCACAGGTATGGCTTGGCGTTCCATTAAAGATAAAAGGTGATGTTATAGGGGTTATGGCCACAAAAAGTTATACAGACGCCAAAAGTTTTACCAAAGATGACATCAATATCATGATGACGGTCTCTGACCAGGTTGCCCTTGCCATTGAGCAAAAAAGATCGGAACAAGCGATCCGGATCAGTGAAAAAAAGCATCGGTCCATAATAGAAAGCATTGAAGACGGATATTGCGAAACCGACATGGCCGGCAATATTCTCTTTTTTAATGACGCCATGTGTAAAATTACAGACTACCCTCGTCAAGAGCTTCTTGGAAAAAATTATATGGTTTTTCTGGAGGAGAAGGATCAAAAAGAGATAAAGGCATCCCGATTTTTTATTGATGCCCAAAAAAAGGAATTATCTGAATTCAGCTGCAAAATCATTCTAAAAAACGGATCTAAAAAGCATATAGGAGCGCTGCCCTCCCTGATAAAAGATTCTGAGAACCAACCCATCGGGTATAGAAGTATTATACGGGATATTGAAAGCCAGAAAAAATATGAAGAAAGTTTACTTTTCCTTGCCTACCATGATGCCTTAACAGGATTAAAAAACAGAAAAGCATTTTATGAAAACCTGAACAGGTGTTTGAAATCGGCCAGGCGAAATAATAATAAGATTGCCATTCTTTATATGGATATTGATAAATTTAAAAAAGTGAATGACACCCTGGGCCATGAAATCGGGGATGAACTTTTA
>PIVS01001209.1 GCA_003353855.1 Desulfobacteraceae bacterium | reverse complement strand
TAAGTCTCACTGTAAGTCTCACTGTAAATCTCACTGTAAATCTCACCGTAAGTCCCACTGTAAACCCCACTGTAAATTCCTCTGTAAGTCTCACTGTAAATCCCACTGTAAATCTCACTGTAAATCCCACTTTAAATCCCACTGTAAATCCCACTGTAAATCCCACTGTAAGTCTCACTGTAAATCCCACTGTAAATCCCGCTGTAAATCTCACTGTAAGTCTCACTGTAAATCCCACTGTAAGTCTCACTGTAAATCCCACTGTAATTCCCGCTGTAAATCTCACTGTAAGTCCTGCTGTAAATCCCGCCGTACATTCCGCTGTAAATCTCACCATAGATCTCACTGTAGATCCCACTGAAAATCTCACTGTAAATCTCACTGTAAGTCTCACTGTAAATCCCACTGTAAATCCCACTGTAAATCTCACTGTAATTCCCGCTGTAAATCTCACTGTAAGTCCTGCTGTTGATCCCACTGTAAATTCCGCTGTAAATCTCACCGTAGATCTCACTGTAGATCCCACTGTAAATTCCGCTGTAAATCTCAC
>PIVS01000710.1 GCA_003353855.1 Desulfobacteraceae bacterium | reverse complement strand
CAGCGGTTGTCTACCCTGGTTACTAACCATTAGCAGAAACTTTCGACAATTATCACTGGAATTAATGAAATTTATTCCGGTTTCCGTAGATTTTTGGGAGAAACAGGTAATGCTCCCTCCCCAATGAGAGTCGGGGGAACTTATATCAGGATAGGATTGACTGACTTCATCCCATGGGGAGATAAATTCACTAACAGTTGAATATGGACGGCTGCTTGAGCCATTGTTAAATATTATAAAATTACCTTCCCCAGGGTAGCCTTCAGGGATCCACTGGATGTCGTGCTGACTTGCAGATAAGTGGACATCCCCCCTGCCATAGTTTGCCGTATTACCCCAGCGGTATAGAAGGTCTCCACCTTTGCCATATCTGCCTCCAGTATGGCCTGCAGCTATTTGTGTGCCGTTTTCCAAGTTTCCGGTGTACTCGAATACGAGAATTTCATCTCCATTTCTAAAGCTTACGGCAACTTGGTTGAGTTCTTCATTAAAAGCAACAGCATTGCCATGGTTCCAATTCAATATGTTAACATTCTGTTTTATTACGTAAAGTTCTGGATGTTCGGACTTATTTTCATTGTTTACAAGATGATCCCACAAATGCCATTCCCACACAATTTTATAACCCCTGATAACACCATCTTCATCTGGGAAGCCGTCAGGAGCGAATTCCAATATAGACTCTGGACTGATACCATCAGCAAGGATACTACCGAGTGCAAAACCAGCTTCAATCGCCTCTTCATAAGTCTTTTTTTCTACAACCATGGCAAGAATATTACCGTTGGGCAATATTTTATAATCATGATGTGAAATGGCGTTTTCAAAAACATATTCGAAATACCATAACAATTCTCCATCCCAGGTTCGTTTTTCAAACGAACCTGCCTGTGCATGGGCGATAACATTTACGTCAACACCTCTGGGATTACCCGCCCGATAAAAATATCCGTCTGGAGTGATATGGGCTGTCTGTCCCGGACCCGTGTCGCTCTGCCATGTTTTTAAAACCTGACCGGCCTTATTCATCAGATAAGTTGTATTATAAAATTTGGGAGCATAAAGAATATATCCATCCGATGCCTTGGACTGATCATGATAGATCAATCCAACTGTATTCGTGTCACTGTTATCAATAACATCAGTAGTTTTGAGTGTCTTGAGTTCTGGGTCATTTTCATCAAGAACAATACGGAATCCAAAATGGAAGTATGGATAACTTGGATCCATATCCCCTCTCCAGTATCCAGATTTTCTGCATGCAATATGACCGTATCTGTCTCCTGCATCCCAGCTTCCACCTCTCAAAGCTTTCCATGGAATTCCATCCGGCATTATGGATGCGTTTTCTTTTGATGGTCCTTCGGGATTCGGCACCGGATTGTTTAGATGTTCAGTGTAGTATCTTTTACCATACCAATCATTCACCCATTCGAACGTATTGCCACTCATATCCTGCAATCCAAATCCATTTGAGTTGTCGGACGTTTGATATCCTGTTGCTGTTCCAGGCCAATCAAACATTTCTTTCAGTTGGTATTGTCCATTATAGAAGCCAACAGGTGTGCTGTTCGGAAGGTAGCCACCAACTTCATAGGGATCATTTGTTCCTTCAAAGTTGCCATAGGTGCCATCCTCATTATCATTCGCCCCCCATGAGTATTCAGAGTAATTGTCCCCGCCCCTTGCCGCATATTCCCACTCCGCTTCTGTTGGGAGCCTGATGCCGCTTTTGGTATAGTCGATTTCCCATGTGTCAGGATTATAAATTTCCTCATAACCATTCTTTTTTGAAAGCCAGTTACAATAAGCGACGGCACCCTCCCATCTGATCGTGTTCGCAGGATGATTTTCCATATTGTTCTGGACAGAAAATTGTTCGCCATCCCAGATAAACAACGATTTTGTATTTAATGCTGGATCATATACATCGCAGTAGATAATGTCGGTATTTGCTTTGACCACATAACTGTTGTCTACCACCTGGATTGCTCCTTTCAGTATTTCAGCGTTGAGAAAGTTGCGATACCATATACTTTTTATTTCTGTTTTGCCCATGCTAAACCCGTCTATCTCAACCGGATGGAGCGGAATCTGATCGTTCGCATGGTGAGGATTGGTAAACGTTCCATTTATGTCTCCCATGGTAAAACCCATATTTACCACTTTCCTACTACTGGTTTAATCTAACCCACTGATATATCGCCAAATATGTTTTTTGGTTCAAAATCATTACGTCTAAGAAATATTATAAATAAATCTTGCATA
>PIVS01000174.1 GCA_003353855.1 Desulfobacteraceae bacterium | reverse complement strand
TCCGATATCACGGTGATGACCCGCTTTCTGTCCACCCGCCGGATGGTGGAATATCCCTGTTCCATTTCAAGGCGGGCCACCTGGTTCAAGGGTATCTGCCGGCCATCCCGGGTGTGGATTCTCAAATCATCAATGCTGGCCTCCGATTCCCGTTCCCTTTGGGAATACCTCACCATCACCTTGATATCATCTTTTCCCCGCTGGATCTTTAGGGCCTCGTCCCCGTAGTAGGCCTGACGGATCTGGATGGCAATATCCGCCATGGTAACGCCCAGGGATTCCGCTCCTTTTTTAATAAAAATCTGTTTTTCCATTTTTCCCGGGCGAAAATCATCCGTGATATCAAAGGTACCAGGATAGGTGGCAATCTCATCTTTCAGAAGCTTGGCTGCCTGTTCAAGTTGGACCAGGTCATTTCCCACCAGCCTGATCGCAATGGGGTTACCCCCGGGTCCGCCGCCTATAATGGAGAAGGTCAACTGCTCAACCCCCAGGATATCCCCGGTCAGTTCCCGCCATTTGGCCGTAACCTCGGGGGCGGAAATATCCGGCCGCATGTCAGAAGGCAAAATCTCAATCCAGGCCTCTCCGCAGTGTCCGCCATATACCCCGAGTTTCCAGTCCCTCCTGGGGATAATCCCCACCAGGGAAAAATTATTGACCACCAGATCTTTACCGTCCTTCACCCTATTTCTGAAAAAATTGTTCAGTTCAAAGGCCCCTTTCTCAATCTGCTTTATGGTCTTTTCCGTGGTTACAAAGGGGGTGCCCAGGGGATAAATTGTCTCGGAAATTATCCAATTTGAATCGGTCTTGGGAAAAAAAACAAAGGGCACATGCCCCCCGGCCAGAAGGCCCAGGGAAACAATAAGAAATCCTAGCCCCAGGGCCAGGGTAAAATACCGGTTCTTCACACAATACCTCAAAACCGGAAGATAAAGTGAATGGATCACCCTGTTCATTCCTTTTTCCACCCTGCTCCGGATCCAGGCATGGCCGTCTGATATATCTTTTTTAAACCAGTCCAGCCAGAAAAAAAAGAATTGATAAACCCTGGTTTTATTTTTCTTGGCCGGTGTCAGGGTATGTTCCAGATGGGCCGGAAGGATGAGAAAGGCTTCCACAAGGGAAATGGCCAGAATACAGATCACTGTCTGGGGCATGATGGAAATAAATTTTCCCATAATCCCCGCTATATACATCAAAGGAATAAAGGCCACAATGGTGGTGGTCACCGCCATGAGCACCGGGGACCCGATCTGTTTCATACTGTCTATCACCGCCTGTTTGGGGGATTTGCCCATGGAATAATGGGTATACACATTCTCTCCCACAATGATGGCATCATCCACCAATATCCCCAGGGTCATGATAAATCCGAACAAAGAAAGCATGTTGATGGAGGCGCCCAGATAATCAAGGATCAGGAATGCCCCCATAAAGGAGATGGGTATTCCCGATGCCACCCAGAAGGCAAGGCCCAGATCCAGGAACAATGCCAGAACAATAAATACCAGCAATATACCCTGGACCCCGTTCTTGAGCAAAAGATCAATACGCCCCTGGACCATGTCAGCCATATTAAACCAATACCCCAGGGTCACTCCTTTGGGCATCAAATCCTTGTGGGTTTCAATGTAGTCGATGGCGGTATTTGAAATAACAATGGTATCCTGGGAATCGGTGCGGTTCACCACAATAAGTGCGGCGGGCTTCCCATTGAACCTTGCCTTGACGTCGGTATCTTCAAATCCGTCCTTTACCCTTGCCACATCCCCCAGCCGGATCACAGTGCCGTCGGATCGTGTCAAAAGCGGAATGCCCTCAAACTCTTCACCCCTATACAGTTTTCCCTTGGCCCGGACCAATAATTCTTTGCCCCGGGTTTTAATTTTTCCGCCGGGAAGCTCCAGGCTGCCGGTCTTTACCGCTGCAACCACCTGATCAAAGGAGAGGTTAAACTGGCGCAGACTTTCTTCGGATATTTCAATGGAAATCTCAAAATCCCTGACCCCGGACATGGTTGCCAGGGAGATGGCATCGGTTTCCACCAGGTCATCCCGGATCTTTTCAGCCGTATCCCGCAGCACCCGTTCATCCACGTCTCCATAAACGGCCAGGTAAATGGCAGGCTCATTGTTCTTGATCTCCATAATCACCGGATCTTCTGCCTCTTCCGGGAAGGAGTCGATCAAATCAATTTCCGTACGGATTTCATCCAGTTTTTCATTGATATTGGTTCCGGCAGCAAGTTCCAGTGTAACAGACCCATGTCCCTCAAAGGCCGTTGAATACATGGTCTTGATATCTTCAAGGCTTTTGAGCTGTTCCTCTATTTTGATGCAGATACCCTCTTCCACCTCTTCGGGGGAGGCACCTGGATAGTTGACGCCGATATCGATCATATCCAGGGAAAACTGGGGAAACATTTCCCGCTTCATATTGATCACCGTAAAAAAACCGGCCACAATCAAAAAGACCATGATCAGGTTTACCGAGACCCTGTGTTCAACCGACCATTTACCCAAGGCTTTCATCTCTTAATTCCCATTTGTTTCTCATTTTCTTTAATGGTGAGTTGCATCCCCTCAATGGCTCCGGGAAGGGGGGAAGAAATAATTTTATCACCATTGTTCAACCCGCCGTTAATATAGACTTCTTCTTCAAATTTGCGCAGCACCCTAACCGGTCTCATCTCCAGATGCTGATCCGTGACAATGAAAAGTACGTCCCCGGGTTTAAGCAGATGCCTGGGTAAAACAAAAAGATTTTCATGGGTCTCACCAATGATCTTGCATTTTACAAATGTGCCTGGTTTTAAATCAAACAAATATGCCTGGGATAGATCAGCTTGGGACCCGATGCTCCCTTTTATTTTCGTTTGTATTTCCAGGGTCATGGGAAGGGTTCTGGTTTTTTCATCAATTTTGGCCTTTACCCTGGCAACTTTTGCTTCCCATACCCGTTTGTCGGGACCGTCAAAATTTGCAATGCTGACCCTGGCAGATGGTGTGCTCCCCTTGCTAAAAAAAGTCTGAATCCATTTCATCCGCTCCAGGGGGATTCTCACATCCACATCCAATGCATCCTTTTCATAAATGGAACCCAAAGCCTGGCCGGGATTCACATACTCACCCACCTCTGCCTGCTTGTCCAAAACAAACCCGTCAAACCCGGACAGGATACGGGTTCTTTCCAATGCCAGGTCTGCCTTGCTAAACTCCACATTTGCCATGGCCAGGGCAGATTTTTTCAGGGCCATCATGGGCGGAGTAAGCAAGAGCCTGTTCCGGATTGCCTGCAATTGGATCCTGGCTGCAAGATGCTGCTGTTCAGCCTTGTCAAGACTGGTTTTTGAAGCAAATTGGTTTTTGCTCAGGGCCTTGATGCGCGTAAGCTCCTTTTGGCTCAGACCTACATTATCCTTGGCCAGTTCAATGTCATTTTTCAGATTTTCAACCTCCTGGTTCAAGCTGTCAATATCCACCCGGGCCTGGTTAACCCGGACAGCAGCGGCTTCTTTGCCCAGGCGATAAGATCGCTGATCAATTTGGATTAAAAGGTCATGATTTTTAACAAATCCCCCTTCTAAAAAGCCGGGGTTCAGATAATCTATTCGACCGGGCACTTCAACCGCAATTTTAACCAACTTCCTGGGACTGACCGTGCCGAAGGCCTCAATGGTCATCACTTCGGATCGGGAATGGGCCTCAAATATCCGGACACTGGGCGGTATTCGCTTCAATTGCTTTTTTTCAGGCTTTGATCGAATTGAGTATAGCCAGAAAGCCAGAGCACAGGCTATGCCCAGAACAATGAGAACCCGGAAGAATCTGAACGAAAAAGATGCGATCGCTTTAAATCTCGATGGTTTTTCCATGATTATATCCTTTGATCAACAAATTCGGATTTTTAAAACTAAACTTTACTTTTTTTATATACCAAGAATTTTTTTTTGGAAAGGCATTAGCGGAAAATCATATTTCCGAACGTATTTTTCCCAGTGTTTCTCCTGTCCAGGAACGAAGGGATCGAACAAATAAATTGATTGCTAGGAAATGGCATTGATTGTGCACGGGTCCTGTATGAATGACTTGCAATGGAAAAGCCAAGGGCATGAACATGGAGCATCGCTTGCTCGCGATCTGGGATACCTTCCGGTTTATCTGCATTATAATACGGGCCTTCACATTTCCCAGAATGGCCGCGAATTTGCAGGCCATTCTGGGTTAAATCATCTGCTCAAGATCGTATTTCTCGGTACACCGCATCATGGTGCGCCTTTAGAACGCGCAGGCAACTGGATCGACCGTGATATGAACCATATGGGCTTGCTTAATCAACCTGAAGTATATGAGACCATTAAGCAGTGGTTGGAAAGCGCATGATTTATAATGAGGTTCGTATGGTTGAAAGACATCGATTTTATTTGCTGGGTCGAACAAACAGCCATAGCCCCAGAAAAACGGCACAGGCAATTCCGCTCATACCCAGCATGGAGATACCAAAAATTTGGGGAGGCACCTTAAAACTTAATAGGAGGGAAGAGGCTATAATCAGTGAGGAAATAATGATGGAAACCGATAATTTATGGCTCTCCCGATGATAAGACTCCATGATTTTTTCCAGTTTCTGGACATCAAATCCCAGGACAAATTTTCCTTTTCTTGCCTGGCGGATGATGGAAATGGAATCACGCGGAACTTCCTGAAGCAGCTGAAGGGATTCAAGGGAAAGCCTGGAAATATCTTCGGAAATACGCGACAGGGACATCCGTTCCATCTTCTTTTTTTTGACAAAGGGTGCCGCATATCCAACCATATCAAATTCCGGATCAAGCCTGTGGGCAACACCTTCAACCGCTGCAAAGGATTTCATCATCAAAAAAGCGTCCGGATACAACCGAAGCTTGTGTTTGGCCGTAATCTTTAAAAGGTCCTGCAGCAAGCGTCCCACATTGATATGTTTTAATGCCTTGGTCAGATATTGGCCGATAAATGTGGAGAGGTCCCGCTCTAAAAACCGCATATCCGGTTCATCATCATATTCGGTGAGCTCCAGCAGATAGTGGCAGGTTGCAGAAGGTTTTTCCGTAACAATACTTGCGATCAGGTCAATAAAGACTTCCCTGGCCCTGCGGTCCATAAATCCCATCATCCCGAAATCAACAGGACCCAGCACATTATTGGGCAGTACAAACAGATTGCCCGGGTGAAGATCGGCATGGAAAAAACCGTATTCAAACACCTGCTTTAAAATCAGGTCTGCACCCTGCCGGGTTAATGCTTTTCGATCCATGCCCGCCTTTTCAAGTGCTTTTACGTCGGAAATTTTGATCCCCTGGATATATTCCATGGTTAAAACGGTTTCTGTGGTTCGATCCAGATAGACCTTGGGAATATGGATGGTCGAATCAAAGAGAAACTGCTGGGCTACCCGTTCCATATTGGATGCTTCCAGGGTATAGTCCATTTCTTTGTCAAGGGTTTCGGCAAACTCCTCAACAATTTTTATGGGGCGGAAAAAAGAAAGATCTTCAATGTGGCGTTCCATCAAGGTGGCCAGATGGTTCATGATTTCAAGATCCACCTTGATATGCTTTCTGATACCCGGGCGCTGGATTTTTACGGCAACATTTTCACCGGTTTTTAATTTTGCCAGATGAACCTGGCCGATGGATGCAGAGGCAAAGGGGTCTTCTTCCATGGTAACAAAGGGATTTTCTTGAGGCCCAAACTCTTTGGCCAATATTTTTTGAACATCTGAAAAGGGGAATTTAGGCACATTGTCCTGGAGCTTTTCAAGTTCAAAAATAAATTCTAAGGGTATAAGGTCAGGACGGGTGGAAAGGATTTGACCGAATTTAATAAAGGTGGGGCCAAGCTCTTCAAAGAGAAGTCTTGTCCGTTGGGGTTGGGTTAAGCGTTCAAACCGCCCAGGCTTGGACCTTGAGATCATTTTCAAACCAATCTCAAGATATTGGTCAATCTTCAAGGCCTCAATAATGTTACCGAATCCATACTTGAAAAGGATGGTTAATATCTGACGATAGCGGTTGATGTTCCGGTATGTACGGCCCACAACATCAAAGTCTCTCAGGCTTAGCATAAAAAATAACGTTTCCGATCAGAACATAAAGTTTTATTATGTCTATTCCATTGCAAAGTTTGATACGCATTCAGCCGCATCGGGATTACCGGTCCCATGGTCCTCCTAGGACCAGTCTGACCAGATCTTTTCAATGATCTGTTCAAACAGGGAATAAACAAGTTCCTGGGCCTTTTTCCCATACAGCAGATCCAGATGACTGGCCCCTTCAATAACAAAATCTATCGCCTGGCTTTGTTCCGGCAAAATCTCTACTTTTTTCAAATCCTCAACCCGTTCAAGCAGGTAAACTTTTTTATATTTATGAGGATAGAACTGACTATAGCGTATATTTTCCATGGGAGCAAGGCAGTCATTGGCACCCCAGAAATGGAACAGGGGAATATCATTGGGAAATAAAGAATAGTGGTGGGTATAATTCAGGGCAGAAAGGTCCATTCGTTTGAAGCCATTGCCGTCGTACACGGCTTTCAGGAATTGAAATCCCAGACCCAGGGGTATGGATTCCATTGCCCGTGCAAGGTAGCGCTCTATAAAATATTTATCCTTTCTATGATTTTCAGGAAGGATTGGGCAACCTTATCCGGCACCAGAACTTTGTCCAACTCTCTTTTGTTGCTATCCGGCATTTTGATTTTGTCATAATCAAGACGCAGGGCCCAGTTTAAGACCATATTTTCAGACACAAGTCCCCCCATGCTATGCCCCAACGGGGGTCAAACAGGTAGACCCAATTGCCCTTGTCCGCAAAATTCTTGGCAATTGAATATTGGTTGTTCAGGTCAAAGCAACTGGAATTGTTGGCAAATCCGGGGACCAGTATACATGGGTGGGCAGCCCATTCAACGCAAATCGGACGGCAGACTGCCTGATCTGCCGTGCTCTGGCAACAAGTTTCATGGTCGTCGTATTATTTCCCCCTCTGTATCAATGCCTGGGCTTTCACCCTTGAAATATCTTCTTCACTCAAAGGGCCGTCAACGCCTGAAATGGAAGAAAGCGTCATGCCGTGCTTTATCCCTAATTTGTATATTTCTTTTACTTTTTCCCACTGGGTATTGCTGCCCTTGGTAAAATCTTCAAACCGCCCTTCAAGTGCCAGAATAATGGTCTCTGCAAGGCCGGCATAGGCAATCCCATGGGGAAGGGCAATGTCCTTCATCTCAATTGCCTCTCCGGGCAATTGGATTTCACCGCCGGTGATGACCAGAACATCCTGCCGTTTGGCGACCTCTTTTTGGGAAAATATCATGGGCCGGGTGATATCTGTTATGACACAGCCGGGTTTAACCCGCATGATATCAATGCTTTCCTGGGCCCCGGAACTGGCGATAACCACAACATCCATATCATCCAGGAAACGATCTGCCCGGGTGGATACCTGGAGCTTTAAGCCTTTCTTTTGTTCCTGAAGGGAGTCCTGGAGGGACAGCAGTTTGGCAATATTTCGGCTGACAATATAGACATCTTCAAATGCCGTGGCAAGGAGCCTTGCGCAGATGGCGCCCACATCACCTGTGGCACCGATCACCATGGCCTTTGCCTTTAAAATTTTACCGTCTTTGAGTTTGCTTAAGCCCATCTGACGAACCGCATCTGCGGCAGCCCATAATGCGGTTGAGGCGGTGTAGGAATTGCCGGTTGTGATGGGAAGAACGGCATGCTTGCCCACCTCAATGGAAGTGCCGTGCATTCCTTTGGGCAGCATGGAAATACCCATGACCTGTGCCCCCAGTTTTTTTGCCTTTTGGGCCGCTTTCAGGATCTTTTTGGTGGTAAAATCAGAAGAATGCTTCTCCATTTCATCGCTGGTTTCGCCAAGGCTGATCAGCCACCCCTCTGCCTCAACACCCGTGGGAGATTTAATTCCTTTTACCCTGGAATAAACAAAGGGCGGGGAATGTGCCATGAGCTTTTCAACAGTACCCATACTTTTGGGGGCAATTGATGACAGCATTTCAACGGCTTTGATTTTTTTTAAATGCTTTTGCGACAAAGGATGAATCAGGTATGCAAACCGGTTGACCCGTTTGTTCTGTTCGAAGGGATAAATGATCCTGGGATCCAACCGTTGTTCGCTGATGATTTCCAGGAGATCTGATTTCATCTCTCTGCCCTTTGAAACCTCAAAGGCTGCAACCATTAATGCCTCTATTACCACCTCTTCCACCACGGGTGTGATCAATTGCGGGGTGGTGTCGATAATTACATCCACACCCAACTGGGTGAGCAGGTCAACACGGTCGGGATAAGCTGTGGCGGTGATAATCGTTTTACCTTCCAGTTGATCCCCCATGCACCCATCAAGGTACAAATAAAACCCCTGGTGGGGAATCACCAGAATATTGGCCTTTTTAATGGCCCGGTTCAGCTGAAACGTATTCAGCGCCTTTATTTGTTTTTTGGGAGATGCCATCTTTCCCAAAGGTACCTGTTTGAAAAACCCTTTTGCATTTTGGGCATAAAATTCCAGCTCTTTTATAGACGTTAAAAATTTGGGGATATTGTTTTCAATGATGGGATCGGCAAACATCAAATTGTCAGTATATTCTGACATGACCCTTGCCAGGGTCGCATTTACCATGCCGGACAAGAACAACACATTGGCATTGGTAAAATAGTTGTTGCCCTGGGCAAACTGTATGTTTCGAATGCTCCATTCCTGGCTGACCCGGTTCAATGTTTCTCCTGTTGTGACAATAGTGTGAAGCCTGTCGCATAATTCGAGCAATTCTTTTGTCTTTTTATGGGTGACGCCTTTGGTCCCCAGTGCCGGCGGATATTTTATCCCGCTGATACAGATGACATTCGCCAGCTTGTTCCATTTTAACAAGAGATCCTCGGCAAGGGTCAGATCTTCCCCTGTTCCAAACCGCTGAATGGAAAAAGTTTGCCCTTTAAACTCGGTTTCCAGGTGATAATCGTCGCTGGCTGGCCCAAGACTGATATTGATAATCTTTTTCACGCCGCACCTCCTGAAGAAATACCGGCTTTTGCCGGCTGTTCTGCATTTTTTCCGGCTACATTTCTAGCTTCCATGGCCAGGTCCCTGACTTTTAAAATGTCCGCATCACTGAAAACGCCGTTCACACCGGATATGGCGGCCAGTTTCATGCCGTGTTTTAATCCCATTTTATAAATTTCCCTGACTTTTTCCCATTCAATTTCCCGGCCGACTGTGAAAATCTCATATTTTCCCTCCAGGGCCAGGACAAT
>PIVS01000173.1 GCA_003353855.1 Desulfobacteraceae bacterium | reverse complement strand
GCCGGGGTGGCCCAGGGCGAAAGCCTGACCCTTACCGGCAAATGGATATCCCACCCCAAATACGGGGACCAGTTCGAGGCTGCAACCTATCAGGTGACCCTTCCGGCAACTATTTCAGGAATCAGAAAATATCTGGGCTCAGGTTTGATACAAGGCATCAGCAAAGCTCTGGCCAACCGGATTGTGGACACCTTTAAGGAAAACACCCTGGAAATCATTGAAAATGATCCGGACAAGTTGCAAACCATCCACGGCATAGGCAAGGCCAAACAGGCTCTCATTGAAAAGGCCTGGAATAAGCATCACTCGGTCCGGCGGGTCATGCAGTTTCTCCAGGACAACCAGGTGGGTGTCCTCCATGCCGGACCTATTTTAAAAACCTATGGGCCCAATGCCCTGAATGTTCTTAGGACAGATCCTTATCTCATTGCAAAGGATATTCCTGCCATTGGATTCCAGACTGCCGATGCCATTGCACGCACAACAGGTATTGAAAAAGAAGATGAGAAGCGGCTTGCGGCTTGTTTGATCTGCCAATTGCTCCTGGAGGAACAAGAGGGCCATGTCTATGCCCGAAAGTCGGATCTGTTTGCCGCCTGCTCCCGCATGGGGGGGGTAAGCCGGGAACTGTTTGAAGCCCCCCTCATTGAATTGGCAAATTTAAAGGATGTGGTGGTTGAAGGGCCCGCTGAAGCAATAGCTGAAAAGATTGATGGCAGGGCCGGCTCACCCGGGGCCAAAGAGACGGATTTTAAAGAAGAGGACTCCGGTACAAAGGTCTACCTGGCACGACTTTTCAGGGCGGAATCCAAAATTGCTTCCAGGGTCAAGGCCCTTTTGACCATGCCGGCTTCCAATTATACAATAAGTGAAGATCAGATCGTTGAAGAGGTGTTGACTAGCCTGGCGGTAAAATTGTCCCGGGAGCAGCTGGATGTGGTCACAAAGGTCCTGCAGCAGAAAATTGCGGTCATCACCGGAGGGCCGGGCACAGGAAAAACCACCCTGGTCAGGGCCCTGTGTGCAGTGTTCCGAAAACTGAACCTGACCGTTGTCCTGAGTGCTCCCACAGGCAGGGCAGCCCGGCGTCTGTCCCAGGTAACCGGGAAAAAAGCCTTTACCCTGCACAAGCTTTTGGGGTTTGACCATGAAAGTAAAAGTTTTGATAGAAATTTTACAAACCCCCTGGACCTGGATGTTTTTGTGGTGGATGAAGCCTCCATGGTGGATACCCTCCTCATGTATCACCTGGTGGAAGCCATGCCTGCCATGGCCTGCCTTATCCTTGTGGGAGACACCTTTCAGCTTCCTTCCGTGGGGCCGGGAAATGTTTTGTCCGACATTATTACCTCGGAACAGGTACGGGTTTTCTCCCTGACCAAAATTTTTCGCCAGGCCAAGGAGAGCCCCATAATTATGCATGCCCACAGTATTCGCAATGGGGATATGCCTGATTTTAAGGCTGCAACACCAGACACCCTGTCTGAATTTTATTTTATTGAAAACCAGACCCCCCAAAAGGTGGTGGAAACCATATTGGAACTTTGCTCAAAACGGATTCCAGCAGCCTTTCCCCACATTGACGAGATCCAGGTGCTTACCCCCATGCACAAGGGCGAGGCCGGCACCATCAACTTGAACCAACAGCTCCAGGCTGTTCTCAATGATGCCAAGGATGGTATTGAGAGCAGGGGATTTATTTTTTTACCCGGGGACAAGGTCATGCACCTGAAAAACAATTACGAGAAAGAGGTGTTTAACGGAGATATCGGTGTGGTCCACGAGGTCAGCAAGCAGGAAGGCCGTGTGCTGGTAGACTATGACGGCCGAATTGTTTCCTATGATCTTCTGGAACTGGACGAACTGACCCTGGCCTATACCATATCAGTCCATAAATCCCAGGGATCTGAATATAGTGCTGTTATCATCGCCATGACCTGCGCCCACTTCCCATTGCTCCAGCGAAACCTGCTCTACACGGCCATGACAAGGGGCAAACATCTGGTCATCATTGTGGGGGCTTCCCGGGCCCTTGAAATTGCCTTTCAGAATAATAAAACCGCCCTGCGCCTGTCCGGTCTCAGGAGCAAACTCATCGCCTCCTGACTGAATAAATGACGTTCCCGAGGGAGATAGTATTCGACACCTGAAACTTGTTAAAATTTAATAAGCTTTTATTGACAAAAAACATCTTCCCGTCTTATTGTTTGGCTTTTTAAAATATAAAAATGGGGCAATGTTATTCATCATGGAATTAGCTACAGAACCTTTTGATTTTAATATATTTGAATCCCAATGGGAAAACTTCTCCCTGGAAAAAAAATCTGTTGTTGTCAAAGATGCCGACAATTTAGATCCTGAACTTGCCATTCTGCCGATTTTGACCGGTATCACTTCCTATCATCTATCCGTAAGAAAGAATGCCCAAAAAAGTCTTGAGACTATTCAATATAAAATTAGGAACCTTTTGGCAGATCCCTTTGACAAGGAGCAGTATAAAAAAGGCATGCAAACCTCTGCATCGGTTTGCATAAGAATATATACCCATATCAAACCAGACATGCCCTTTGATGAACTGAGTTATTTTTTTAAAACCCTGCTGGAATTTGAAGGCAAGGGGGCTCATTTTGCCTTTAAGGCAGTGTCTCGGGGACTTATAAGTATCAATGACATGGAAAACATTATATACACGGTTTCCGAACTTCAGCGCCTGGCTTTTGTGGATCAATATCTTCAACTTATTCCAAGTGCCAGGTTAAAATTCGGTTTTTCTTTTAAAAAAATTTTATTATCCATTAAAAAAAGAGAAACCGTTGTTGACTACTATGCCAGTCTTTTTGATCAACAAAGGGATGCAGCCCCATTTCTAAATAACATCGATTATAAGTTAAGAAATCCTAAACTGATACTTTTAAAGGAGATGCGCTCTCAATTTTCCGAGATAAAAATCAAGGGACTTAAAGCTCTTTCCATGATACTCCCAAAAATTTCTCCAAATTTATTAATGGATCTTCTGGCGACGAAGGATGAAAAAAAAATAAGAATTACCATTTATAATATTATTGAAGACTCCTCGGTGGGTACCTATCAGGAACTTTTTTATCCGATTTTACAATTTTTTTATCACCGGGATAAACAGGAAGCGGCTCATGCCTTCAAAGCACTTGTTGTAACTGGAAAATTTCCACCCTATACATTATTAAAAATGGTACGAAATAATTATCCCTCCCTGATGCCGGTAATCAATGCCGAAATATCCACTTTATCAAAAATCTCTTTTTTCATTATCCAGGATATTGCCCTGAACAAAGAAAAATATTTAAAGTCAAACTTTGAGGTGAACCTGGCTTGTGTTCTGGGAATGATTAAAAAAAGACCGGAACGGATCGTTAAACTTTTTAAAAAAAATGACACCCTGTTCAAAGATTCTGTCAGGATCGAAGCGGCAGAGTTTATCGAAAAAACACAGCAGCTTCTGACACAGGAAAAAAAAAGTATTGAAACCGAATTTGACCCCATCCTCCAATTGATCCAAAAGGAAATCACAAAACCGATAAAAAAACCTATTTTCGCTTCAAATCAAAATAAAATGGAAATGCTCAAAAGCAATACCAATTCAACCATGATTGATTTTGAAGGTGAAATAATTATGGATGCAGATCTTTCCTCTTCCGTCTTTCTTGCATCATCCATTTTTTTCAATAAAAGCATTATTTATAATAGTAACGTTTCCAAAGCATCCTTTTTGAATGCTTTTTTCAAGAAAAGTATTTTTTATGCTGTAGATATGCATGATACACAATTTGATACCATAAATTTTGACAATGCAGTTTTTATTAACGTCAATGCAACAGGGGCTGTCTTTAAAAACTGCAGTTTTCAAAACGTTTCTATTTATAATTGTAATTTCAATCATGCCGACTTGAGGGATGCTCCCTTTTTAAATTCCATCATTTCAAAGAGTTCATTTAACCAGACCGATCTTTCCGGTTCATGTTTTGCCTATTCAAAAATATCTGCTGTCTCCTTTGTGAATTCAATCCTTGCTCAAACGGATTTTTCAGATGTAAGCGCCCGGTTTTGCAGATTTTCATCCAATGATAAACTTAACATCAGAACTGAAAATTTGAATTTGAATGCCAGAAAATTTCAACTTTCCTGCGATGATATGCCATCTCTGGAAAAATCAATTGTGGCAGAAATTAACATGCTCCTTTTTTGTGAATTCATTCAGTATGGTGAAAATAAATTTTTAAAACAAAATCAGCTTTCTTTGATAACTGCATTGGATATTTTTAAGAAAAAGCAGACCGATTTATTTTTGCTTATCCCTTTTTTGCTCCATGAAAACATTAGCTTGCCGGGGATTGAAAAGGTTGATGATCAAACCCCCTGTGGTATTTGTGATTTTATTCCGGGAATTGAAGCACAAGAAGTCTTAAGTAATTATATCAACAGCAAAGAGGTTGTTGCCAGGCAATGCCTGAACCATTCAATTGAAGGTCTTTTTACCATTGGAAGTATCGGTTCTCTTGCCCAGACAGCAGATTCTGATATCGACTACTGGGTATGCATAAATGAAGAACTATTCAGTGTTCTGGATATACAATTGTTCAAAAAGAAACTAAAAACACTGGAAAAGATGGCCATGGACCAGTTTAATACAAAGGTGACCTTCTTTATAGTGGATATTTTCAAGGCCAAAAATAATAATTTTGGCGATTCAACCGTTGAAAGCTCCGGGTCGGCACAATCAAGACTTTTAAAAGAAGAATTTTACAGGACAATGATTTATGTTGCAGGGAAAATACCCCTCTGGTCCGTATTGCCCACGGCAATAAGTGTCAATTACTATCACAGCATTTTAAAGAGTGTTTCAGCTTTTCCAAACCTTACCAGATACATTGATTTGGGGGATATCCATGCCATCTCCACCAGTGAATATTTTGGTGCCTCCCTCTGGCAGATGTTTAAATGGCTGAAAAGCCCCTTTAAATCCGTTCTCAAAATGGCACTTCTTGAAAAGTTTATTTATGAATATGGAAAAGAACCCTTGCTGTGCAATAAATATAAAGACGAGTGGATGAATTCAGGGGCACATTTAAAACTGGCCCAGAATGATTCCTATTATATTTTATTGAAACATCTTCTTAAATACTTTGAAACCGTTGAAGATAAACATTCGCACAAACTTCTGCTCACCTGTTTTTTTCTAAAATTAGGCATTTCAAAGGATTCCCAAATTGATGATACTGTATTTGGTCTTAGGAAAATACTTCTTGAAAAGTGCATGCACAAATGGGGGTGGTCCAAGGATGATGTCTTTAAAATAGGTAATTTTAAAAATTGGGATTACAGCAGTATCGTCACATTATCAGACACCATTAAAAGATACATGATCCAAAAATATAAGATAATTAATAAAAGATTTGATGGACAATTTAATGATCAGTCGAGAATTTCTCCCGAAGACCAAACCGTACTTGGACGAAAAGTTTTCATTGAATTTTCAAAACAACCCGGCAGGATTGGGAAGGTTCTTCTCATATCAAAAAGTGACCGCTATTATCAGCGCCTCCACCTTAAGTATATTAAAGAAAGCCATGAAATCGGGATGTGGGAACTTTTTAATAAAAAGAAAAAAGAAAAAAATTTCCGGCAAGAATTTTTAATTAAGGCAAATACCATTGAAGAAATTGGCGTGTGGTTAATTAATAATCATCTTTATGATGAAAATAATATGATTAATTTAGTCCCGAATCCAACCTATGTCACCTTTGATGATATCCGAAAACTTTACAAAGCCATGTATGACTTTTTTGGCCCTGCACTTAAAAACGGCGTCCGTTTTGATCAATTGCTGATACCAAGCAGGGTGGTCAGCCTGTTTGCCACTATTAATTTTTATGCACCGGCACAGCAAAGACAAGTGACTGATTATACAATAATATATCTGAATTCCTGGGGAGAGATGTTTTGCAAATCCATTTATCCGGATCAGGTTTTCTCTACAATCGGAAAAGCAAAAAAAGAGATCCTGGAAAGAATGGGTTTAAAAAAAGCCCCTTTAAATACAGCTTTTTATTTTTCAAAGGAAGAAAGAAGGAAAAAATCCCTTCCGAATACTAAAACAACCTCTTTGAAAATGTTCTAGATTGACTGCTTTATAGGCCCCATCACCTTTATCCCGTATTGGTGGTACTGATCAGCAGGCTGCCTGCTTCATCTACGGGTCTTATGGGACCCATCTCAAAGGGATAGGAACTCATGGCCTCTCCAGAGCTTTGTATTATTTTGCTTTTTTAACAAACTTGGTCAAAATCACAATTTGCGTGCCATTGACCTTACCTTCAATCTGCTCAGGGTTATCCAACACCAGGGAAATTCCCCGGACAGCCGTGCCCCGCTTTGCCGTGAAGCTGGTTCCTTTTACATCCAGATCCTTGATCACGGTTATGGTGTCACCTGCCGCAAGTTCGGCACCGTTGCAGTCGAGATATCTGGCAATTGGATCATTGGTTTCTCCCCCACCACCTGCCTGGGCCCAGGCCAGGGTTTCATCATCCAGATAAAGCATGTCCAATAAGTCCCGGGGCCAGCCCTCGGTGCTCAAACGCTTGAGCATCCGCCATGCCATCACCTGCACGGCCGGCACCTGGCTCCACATGCTATCGTTAAGACAGCGCCAGTGATGGACATCCACTTTTTCCGGGTTCTCAATTTGTTCATGACAGGTTTCACAAATGAGAAGAGATCCATCCGCACCTGCGGCTGATTTGGGAGAAACTTCATAAATCCCCAGCCCCTCGGTTATTCCGCACAATTCACATTTAGATTCGCTTCGCTCGTATAATGCTTTTTCAATATCCATAGCTTTCCTCAAAATCGGCGGTATACCGATATTTTTTATTAACCCGGCGGGTTTCATCAATCCCCATGGCAAATCTTGCCTCTATTATTTAAGGGTCCAAGATAATCTCTTTTCACGGATTGTCCAATGGGCATTGGATTTCAAAATTTCCATGACGCTATGCCTGAATACTCATATAAAAAATGAGCACTAATCAGTAATCGTATTTACTGCAGGTACTTCATATGCAAAGGGCTTGTTCTCAGGCGTGAGATCCTTGGCGCCGGTACCTGGTAGAATCTCGAAGCCCATGTCAAACTGAACCAGCATCGTCTTCAACTGTTCATAGGGTTTACTGTCCCCGACCAGTTTGGCTTTACCTGATTTTATCTGATCATCGAAACTGACCGCACCCATCATGATCTTTTCGAGATCGAATCGATCAATAGTAATTGTCAGATCTGGCTTCTGGGCCTGAACACCCTCGATGTTGGTAAGTGTTGCGTTACTCAACTCGACCACAAATTATGGGTTCCATTGCAAACTTTTTCGCAACAAAAATGCCAGTTTGTAACATTTGTTTAAAAAACACCTCTAACTTGGATGAATGCATTATGATTAAGTTAAATACAATTTTAAAAATAATTTGGGTATAGGCAGCTATCGGGAAACAAGGTTCATAGTTCCGGGTTTCCTAAATCAAAGCTCTGCTCAATATCTTGTGGTTAAGGATTCTCACCAAAAATTTTTAGATCAAATTTTCATGTGAGCAGACGTTTTTTTGGGGATTTGTTTTTGATAGCATATTTAAAAATTTATCCTTGAATGGTGCCATCGGTACTGGTTACCGGGAATTGCTGTAAAGGCAATCAAGATATTGAATTTTTTAACAATACCTGTTAAAAAGGGTTTTGACTTTTTAAGGGATTGCTTAATATGCACTATGAAGGAATGATCATCCGCCCGCCCAGCGAGGCAAACAGTATTTTACTGCAGGTCACCCTGGGCTGTTCCCATAATAAATGCACCTTTTGCCCCACCTTCCGGGAAAAACGATTCAACATCAAAAAAGATGAAATTATTTTTAAAGATATTGAATTTGCAAGGGAAAATTGTCGCCGCCAGGATCGGTTGTTTATCTGTGACGGAGATGCCATGATCGTCCCCCAGAAACGACTGGTTCCCATCCTTAAACGAATTAAGGAACGCCTGCCCTGGGTTACACGGGTGGGGCTATATGCCAACACAAAGGGCATCGGCATGAAAACCGATGAACAACTTTGCGAACTTAAATCCCTTGGGGTGGATATTGCGTATATGGGCCTTGAGTCCGGGGATGACACCGTGCTTAAAGATGTTTGCAAGGGGGCCAATGCCGAAAAAATGATCAAAATGGGCAGACGGGTCAAAGCTGCGGGGATAAAATTATCGGTGACTGTCCTGGTGGGTCTCGGGGGGAGGAAGCGATCAATGATCCATGCCCGGGAAACCGGGAGGGTGTTGTCTGCCATGGATCCTGACTTTGTCGGGGCATTGAGCCTGATGCTGGTTCCCGGAACCGAACTTAACGACCAATATGAACAGGGTAAATTTACCCTGATCAACCCGGAAGAAATGCTGGCCGAACTGGGGGGAATGATTGCTGCCACCCATTTAAGCGACGGGCTTTTCCATGCGAACCATGCCTCCAATTATTTGCCCATCAGGGCCAGGCTGCCCCGGGATAAAGAAAAAACACTTGAAATGATATCACAGGCACTCAAAGGAAATATAAAATTAAAACCCGAATCCATGAGAGCCTTGTAACACCAAATTAAATTACAGGAGAAGATTAAGATGGCTGATGCCAGAAAAAACCTTGACCAATTAACCGTCAACACCATTCGAACCCTTTGCATGGACGCTGTCCAAAAAGCAAATTCAGGCCATCCAGGGGCCCCCATGGGCCTTGCACCGGTTGCCTACGTGCTGTTCAAACGCTTTTTGAAACATAATCCCAAAAATCCGGCCTGGATTGACCGGGATCGGTTTGTCCTGTCCGGGGGACATGGATCTTCCCTGCTTTACAGCCTCCTGTATTTATTCGGGTATGGGCTGGAACTGGATGACTTGAAAAACTTCAGACAATGGGGATCCAGAACACCCGGCCACCCCGAGTATGGAGACACCCCCGGGGTTGAAACCACCACAGGCCCCCTGGGTCAGGGAATTGCAAATGCCGTGGGCATGGCCATTGCCGAACGTCATTTGGCTGCAAGGTTCAACAAAAATGATGGACAATTAATCGACCACCACACCTATGCCATGTGCGGTGATGGTGACCTCATGGAAGGGGTGGGCATGGAAGCTGTATCCATGGCCGGCCACCTGGGCCTTGGAAAACTGATCCTGATTTATGATGACAACTCCATCACCATTGAAGGCGGTACAGATATTGCGTTTACGGAAAATGTCCGGGCAAAATTTGAGGCCATG